>JAUVBO010000112.1 GCA_030591195.1 Pseudomonadota bacterium | reverse complement strand
GAAGCCGACACGCTGGTCTACGCTGGCCTCCTCGAGGCGGCCATGCGGCGATACCAGCGCGGCCTCCGACTGCTCGCCGAAGCCAAACAGCTCGCCGAGAAAATGGGGGCCAAGTACATCGCCGTCAACGCCAGCAACGCGATGGCCTTGACCCTTTGCGACCGCAACCAGCCGGGGGATGCGGCCAAGGCGGTGGACGAAGCGACCGAGGCCTACGAGACGGCCCAGGCCGCGTCGCTGGTGGTCGGTGAGATCCCCGGGCTCAGCCGGGCAGCGCGGGCCACCGGCCTGCTGGACGACCTCGAGGCAGCCCGGGGCCTCTCCCGCCGGGCGGTCGAGCTGTTGCAGCAGCAGAAGAACATCGAAGGCGCCGAGGAGGAGATCTACTTCACCCACTTCCGGATCCTCGACCGCCTCGGCGATCCCGCCGCGCTCGACTACCTCGAGCAGGCTCACTCGGGGTTCTTGGGCAAGATGGCGCTGCTCGACGACGCGGACGCGCGCCAGTCGTTGAGCGAGAACGTCCGACTCTACGTCAGCATCAGTCGCGAGTACCGCACCAGCCAGCAGCGCCGCACGGTCGAATCCTGACCAGCGGCAGCCCGGTGATGGTTTCGGCTCATTCCTCGAGGTAGGCCACCAGCGCGTCGCGGATCCGACCCAGCTCGGCATGGGTCAGCGGGCACTGGTCGAGCTGGGCTTCCCGGATCAGCCCCTGCAGCACGTCCTCGACGACCTGGGCGGCGTCGTGGACACGCCCGTTTTTCCTCTCGGCGGACGAGGCCCGCTCGAGCCGGTCGGCGATCATCAGCACGGCGCTCTCGACCGACCGCGGCTTCGGCCCACGGTGACGAACCACGCCGTCGCCAGCGCCCTCCCCTCCGCCGGCCGCTGCATCCACCGGCAGGGTCCCGTGATGCTCGGCGGTCAGCCGGCGGACCTCCTCGGGGATCCCCTCCTCCGTCGCCAGCTCGAGTCCCCCGGCCAGGTGCCCGACCTCCCGCGCCGCCTGATCGCCGTCCGCCTCACTCGGGCTCACTTTCAGCCAACCGAGATCGTGGTAGAGCGCCGCGCAGCGGGTAAGCAGGCGGTCGGCACCCACGGCGTTGGCCGCACGGTCGGCGAGGCTCACCACGCGCACAGTGTGGGCAAAGACCTCGGGACAGCGCTCCCTCAACCGGCGCGCGAGCGGATGCTCGAAGTCGGCGAGGACCATCAGCTTGCCCTGACTGGCGACACCGAACCAACGCTGGATGAACGGCAACGCCACCACGGCGACCAGCCCCGCGAGCAACCCGCCGCCGAACCCCTGGGCCGCGGCGAACAGCTCCGTGGAGGTCTGAGGACGACCAGCCGCCGCGCGGAGCGCCTCGAGCGCCAGCCCCTGGATCACACCCACCAGCACCGCGGCAGCGAGCACGCCGCTCCTGCGACGACGGCGGACCACCAGCGCAGCCGCGAAGCCGCCAGCGACGCCGACGCCGAGTGACGCCAGGTCGAATGCGTGGAACACAGCCAGCGCCGCGGGTACCACCACGGCGACGATCAGCGCCGGGCCGCGCCCGAGCACGACGCCGAAGATCATCACCAGGGCCGCCTGCGGGATCAACGACGCGTGCACGGGGAAGAAGGCCAGCGTCAGCGCCCCCAATCCGCCGAGGAGCAGCAGCCCGCCATAGAGCAGCAGCTGGGGCCGAAGCCGACGCCAGAGCGTCTCGGCGGCGATCTCGCGGGCGGTGACGAGGAACAGCAACAGCAGGGCCACGAGCAGCGTCAGCTCGGCGGCGGCCCGCTGCCACGGCGAGACCCGGTCAGCCGCCGCCACGCCGGCGCGAATGGCGTGATACGCGCGGCTGCTGACGATCTGTCCCCGGCGGGCGAGGATCTCCCCGCGACGGATCAGCACCACCTTGACGCCGGTGACCTCCGAGATGTCGATCACGCGCTTGTTCTCCCGCGCGTAGGTCAGGTTGGGCGGCAGGCGATCGAGGATGAAGTCGACCACCTGCTCACGGAGCGCCGGATCTGTCTTGAAGAAGAACTGCCGGACCGCCTTCTCCAGCGCTGGGCGCAGCTCAGAGAAACGGTGCAGCCGCGAGACGTCCCGCAGCACATGCCGGGGAGCAGCGACGACGACGTTGCCATCGGTCGGCGCCGCATGCCCGGGGACGACCGAGAAGATCCGGATCTGTTTCTTCTGGCTCGGAAACTCCCGGTCCGCGACAACACCGCGCTTGTAGAACGGCTCGAGCAACCTGAAACACCCACTCAACAAGGCGTCGAGCTCGCGCTGCCGCTCGGCGAGCAACCGCGAATCCACCACCATCGGCGTCCCGCCATCAGCGGCAGGCGGCGCCGATGCATCCCGAGCCGCCCCATCGCCCCCGTCAGGCTCGCCGTCCACGCCGTCGCCCCTCGCGTCGCCCAGCCCCCGATCGGGGACCGATGGACCGAGGGGCTCGGCGTCGGCCGCGCCGTCGCTGGCGCCCCCCCCGCCGTCGGCCCCGGTGATCGCCGCGGGCCAGCGCCACGGGTGCTTGACCGCCGCGACGATGATCGTGCTGCGCTCGTCGTAGAGGACCGAGTTATCCTTGTCGTAGATCGGCACGTAGGCGCGCCGCGCCGCCTTTGCCTCCTCGGCGTAGGTCGCGCGCAGATCGAAGACCGCGTCGGTGGCGGCGCGAACCGTGTACGGCGCCACCGAGCCCCGTGAAAGCAGACGCAACTGGGTCACCCTCGCGATCACGAGATCGATGGTCACCAGCAGCGCGCCGCAGACCAAGGGCAGCGTCCAGCGCAGCATGGTTCGCGAGGTGGGGCGCATGCTCTGGACTAGCGCGCGAACTTGAACGTGCGATCGATGGTGGCCGACTGGTTGGCAACCCCGGAGAACTTGAGTCCCCTCAACACTCCGTCGAGGCAAGTGGCCACCGGCCCGCCGACCCCGGAAACCCCGGCGGTGGTGACGTAGCCGCTCCGCAGGCGTAGCTGGATCTTCACCTCGCCGGACGACGCGCCGTGTTGGCGGAAGCAGGCCTGCAAACGGCCCTTCGCCTGGTTCAGGCCGGCGTCGACGGCCTTCTCGGTGGTGGCCCTGGCGCGAGCAGCACGCTCGGCGGCGACCTGGGCGTCGGTCCTACCGCGAGCCACGGCGGCGTCCACCGGCGCCGGCTTGGTCACGCGCGGCGAGGCATCAGGCTTGGAGGCGTCCGCCGCGGCGTCGGCACGGAACGAGGCCAGCGGGTCAACGACGACCGAGCTCGGCCGGTTGCCCACGGGAGAGACTCTGGGCGCGACCGGGACCGGCGCCACGACGGGCTGGCGGGACTCCTGGCGACACTTGCAGGCCGACCCGAGGCTGAGCATCGTTGTGGCGGCCAGCACGAGCACGACGTATTGTCTTTGCATCGCTGGAATCGTAGCCCCATCAACTGAACTCGTCAACGCTGCGTGCTTCCAGGGGATTTCGTTGAACAGCCCTTGCGTATCCGCTCGCCGGTGTGGTAATCGAGGGAACGGGTGGCTTCGGGCGTCGACGGCCGACGCGGGAGGCATCTACACGGCAAACCGAGCGGCAGAGGTCAGGTGAGCAACAAGGCTGAGCTGGACCAACTCCAAGAGGCGGTCAAGCGGCAGCCGGGCTCGCGTACCTACGCGATTCTGGCCCAGCGATACCTCGAGGAGGGTGCCCTCGAAGAGGCGCTGCGGATCTGCCGCACGGGCTTCGACGTCAACCCCGACTTCGAGGATGGCGCGGTCACCTACCTCAGGGCTCTGCGCCAGTCCCGCGACCACGAGACGGCCGAGATCGTCTACCGCAGCGCCCTGACCCGCCACCCCAACTCGTCCAAGATGCGGGTGGTCTGGGCCGGGATCCTCCTAGACGCTCGCCGCGAGCCGGAGGCGCGGCGCCTGGCCCGCGAGGCGGTCGACCTCGATCCGGGGGACGACGAGGCAGGAACCCTGCTGGCCTCGCTCGGCGAGGCACGCCCCGGGGCTGCCGAGCGCAAGGCGCTGGTGAGGCCGTGGGTGCGCCCAGTGGGCCAACGCACCAGCGCGACCTCCCTGTTCGACCTGTCGACACCAGCCGAGCCCGCGGATCGCGCCGTTCCCAATGGGCGGTACGCCTTCGACGCCACGCCGATGCCCCTCAACCCGATCCCGCACCCGGACGCCCCGCCGAGCCCGTTGGTCGGACGCCCTGCTGACGTTGCGACCGATCCACCAGCCGCGGAGGATCCGCCACCGCTCCGAGAGTTGTCCGGAGGAGGGCTCCCGCCCTACCCGGACGACGAGAGCCTCGCGGGTGACGCGCTCGCTGGGGATCCCCTACCCGAGCACGATCCCAGCCAGGCGGGGGAACGCGACCTCTTCCCACCGGGGGAACGCGCCGGGCCCGCCGCGGATACCAGCGCCCTGGAGCCTGCCCCCCCCCGCGAAGAAAACTCGGCGATGGTGATGCTGCCCCAGCAGGCTCCGGCACGCGGACGACGCTGGGTCATCTGGACGACCGGGCTGGTGATGCTGCTCGGCGGGGGCATTGCCATCGGGTATTTCTACCAGCGGCACCATCGCCACCAGGCAATGCTCGCGCGGGTCGACACGATCCTCGAGTCCACACGCACCGACCGCAAGGCCGACTACGAACAGGCCAGGCACGACCTCGCCGTGCTGGCGACCGAGCACCGCGAGGACCTGCGCCTGCGCGCCGCCTCGGCGCTGGTGGCGACCCAGCTCTGGGCAGGTTTCGGTGTCGGCGAGCGCGCTGAGGTCGCGGCCGGGATCGACCGAGTGAGGGGGAGCGGAGACGCCGTCTACGCCGCGCGGATCGCCGCGGCGCTGCTCGATGGCGACCCGGAGGCGGCGCGCGCGAAGATAGCCGGGATCCCCCCTGATCGCGGCGGTTGGCCGCTGCGCTTCGCGCGCCTGCGGATCGCCATCGAGCGCGGGGAGGAACAGACGGTTCAGCGGTTGCTCACCGCCGAGCGCAAGAGCGCGACGCCGGCGGTCTCGATCCTGCTTGCCGGCGCTCACCTTGCCCGCCTGCGCGGGGAGGCCAAGCCCGCCGGCACCCTGCTCGACGAGGCGAACAAGCTCGCACCGGACCACGGCGGCGTGAAGATCGAGCGAGCGCTGCTCGAGATTCAAGAGGGGCGCCAACCGCCCACTCCAGCCCGCCTCAAGCAGTTGGTTGCTCTCGCGGGTGACGTCCCGCGACTGAGGGCGAGCATCGCCCTGCTCATCGGCTACGCCGCCCGACAGGCGGGCAAGAACGACAAGGCGGTGGCCGTGGCGCTGCAAGCCGCCCGCCTCGATCCGAACAACTCCGAGGCGGCCTGGCTATCGGCGATCTGGCAGCTGGCGCCCAAGGGCGACGTGGCGC
Organism: Pseudomonadota bacterium; assembly: GCA_030591195.1. Next base: position 1,942 of record JAUVBO010000112.1, on the reverse strand, counting down.
AGGCCTACCAGGCCATCTCCCTCGCCCGGCCGAGGATCAGCCGCTATCGCAGCGAGGCGACGTTGTGGGAGATCCGCGCGCTGCTCCAGCTCGGCAGACCACACGGCGCGCAGGAACTGCTCGACCGGCTGCCAGCTGACCGCTTGCGGGATCCGCGGGCGGCGCGCTGGCGAGCGGCGCTCGCCGTGCGCTGTGCCGATGCGCTCAACGATCAGCCACGCCTAATCGAGCTCTGCCGCACCAAGGCCCCCGCCGGGCCACGAGCGCAGGTGGCCTGCGTCGAGGCGTCGCTGCGCTATGCGGACACCCAGACAGCCTCCAACCTGATCCGTCGATTCGACAAGCAGACGGCCTTGTGGAGCTACCTGGATGGTCTGCGCTCGCTTGCCCGCGGAGACGCCGGCCGCGCGCTGGCGCAGCTCAAGCGCGCCCACGAGGCGATCGGCATCCGGGTCACCGACCTGCTCGCGGCGCCGTTCCCCGATCCCGCCGGGCCCCTCGTCGCCCTCGCCGCCGCTCACGCCCAGCACAACCGCCTCGGTCGAGCCGTTGAGCTGCTGCGCCGAGCCGTCGAGGTCGACGCCAACTCGGCCCCCGCCCAGCTGCGCCTGGCTGAGGGGCTCGTCGCCATCGGGCACGACACGGAGGCGCGGACGCTGCTCGACGAGACGCTCGCCCGCAAGCCCGATGGGCCCCGGATCCTCTCCGGGATCGGCCGGGTGTTGCTCGACCTCGGGCTTCCCGACAAGGCCCGCGCTCTGCTCGAGCTCTCGCCCCGAGGGGCGAAGCCCGCCACGGCGATGACGCTGCTCGCCGGGCACGTCGCGCTGGCTGACCGTAAGCTCGACGAGGCCCGGCGCCACTTCTCCGCGGCGCTGCGCCGGGAGCCGCGCTCCGCCGAGGCGATGGTTGCCCTCGGCCAGATCGAGGGTGCCCGGCGCAAGAACCGGCTAGCGCGCCGGTTCTTCGCCCGGGCGCTGAAGGTCCGCCCCCACGACCCACGGCTGCTGCTGTCCCTCGCCCATACCTATGCCCGACTGGGACGCTTCAAGAAAGCGCTGAAGGTTGGCAAGGAGGCGATCAGGCACTACCTGCGCAGCAAGCAGCGGGGACGGACCACCGAGGCGATGATCTCGCTCGGTCGAGCCTTCGCTCGCGGTGATCGCTGGGCCACCAGCCGCGCCGGGGAGCTGCTGTTCGAGGCCTGCAAGAACAAGGACGCGCCCGCCATCGCCTTCTACGAGCTCGGGCGGGTCCACATCGCGCGGAAGGATACCAGGCGAGCGATCTGGTGCCTCCGCCAGGCCGTCGCCCGCGATCCGATGCTTGCCGCCGCCCACCGGGAGCTCGGCCATGTCCTGCGAGCCAAGCGAAAGTGGCGGCACCAGTCCCGGCGGGCTTTCCGCACCTACCTGCGGCTCTCGCCGAAGGCGGCCGACGCCGCGCGGATTCGCGCCTTGATCCGCCAGCGGTAGGGACACCGCCGTTGCGCAATTCCAGCGAGTCCATTACCATTTGTGGTCGATCGGTGTCGCCGATCTGGGCCCCGGGTCATCACCGCGCAGCGAGACATTCAGCCATCGTGCGAGACGCCAGCGCCCTGATGAGACCCTTGTGAGAACGAGATGACGCGAGTGGGAGCCGCATCGATGACCTCCGAGACCTTGCCCCCCAACACCGTCATCGGCAAGCGCTTCGAGCTCAGCGAGCTCCTCGGCTCCGGGGGACTCGGAGAGGTCTACCTCGCGAACGACCTCAAGACCGCCAAGCAGATCGCGATCCGGGTCTTCGCCAGTGATCTCCTCAGCGGCGAGGCGGTCGTCGAGCAGCTACGGGCCCAGGTAGAAAAGGCCTCCGGCCTGTCGCACAAGAACATCGGCCGCGTCGTCGGGATGGGCAAGGAAAACGCCCTGCGCTACCTGGTGATGGAGCTGGTCGAGGG
>JAUVBO010000294.1 GCA_030591195.1 Pseudomonadota bacterium | reverse complement strand
GCCTGCTGGTTGCCGCTCGGCGCCGCTCGGCGCAAGCGTCGGCGGACGCTACGACCGCAGACGGGGGCGGTTGCCAGGCGCTGGCGCCGCTGGTGATCAGCGAGGCCCCGGGATGCTACTCCGCCGAGGTGCGGCGGATGCTCAACGACCCCGACGATTGAGTTGGGACTGACTGGTCGCGGGCGCGGTGAGACCGACGGTCAGGGAGCGAGGGCGTCCGGGCCGTCGAGGGCGACGACGGTCACCGAGTCGGGCAGGACCGAGGCCTCGAAGCTGCCTGCCGACGTCTCCTTGCCGTCCACCTTGCCCAGGGCTCCGACCGTGACCGCGCCAGGCCGGACGTCGAGGGCGGCGAAGAGTCCGTCGATGTTGGTGCCGGAGACGAACCGCCCCAGGTCGGGCAGGGTCTTGATCGGGTTGCCGTTGAAATAGACCATCACCGCCGGCAGCGGGTCGGTCGCCATCTGCACCCCCTCGAGCTTGATCCCGTCGCAGTCGCGGATCTCACCGGAGAGGGCGCCGTTGCCCTCCGGTACCCCACCGGCGAGGCCGGCGGTGATTGGGATCGTGGCGTAGTCAGCCCGCGAGATCGCGTTTACCTCGAGCTCGTACGCGCCCTGGTCGTTGATGCAGTGTTCCACCTGCCCCTTCTCGCAGGCGGGCGCGTCAGCCCGGAGCAAGGCGGTGTAGAGCAGCATCACTCCCCAGGTTCCGTCGTCGAACTCCCCCTGACCGCGGGTGCGGATTACCAGCCGGCGGTTGGTCGGGATGTTCTCCACCCGGAATCGAACCTCCCAGCGCAGGCGATCCTCGCAGTGGTCGTCGTGACAGTACTGGTCCGCCGCCAGGTCGCAGTAGGGCTGGGTCGAGCCGCAGCTTGGCGACGGCACGACGCAGGGCAGGCCTGATTTCTTGTCCGCCGGGCATGCCCGGGCCGGGCCGCGCGTCGGATCCTCGGGAGGCTTGCTCTTGTCCGGCCAGTCGAGGTTGACCGTGTCGGTAGCGAGGGGCTGGACGTCGGGGAAGGTCTTCGGCAGCAACTTGCCCGCGGCCGAGTCGGCGACCACCGCCGCCTGAAGCTTCTCGTACTCGTAGATCTCCACGGTTAGATCGTCGGCGTCGGGGCCGCTGGAGAAGACGTCGATGTAGCCGGCGAGGGTCACCGTCTTCGGCCCGTCGGGAGCCGCCGGAGGATCGCCCTGCCAACAATCGAGACGGGGCTTGGCCTGACCGCTGGTGTCACAGTGGTCGATGATCTCGCCGCACTGGGTCCGTCGGCCCTCTGCGAGCGGCTCGGCGAAGCACATCCCGGCGAAGGCGAAGGGGAACTCGCGCTGGGTGCAGGCCTTTGGCGGCGCGCTGTCACCGGCACCACCCTCCGTCGGCGTCGTGGAGCCGTCGGGGAGCCCGTCGGGGAGCTCCGGCCCGCTGTCTCGGTCTCCGCGGTCGTCGCTCGACGAGCAGCTGGCCGCCAGCGCCACAACAACGATGGTCGTGATCAGTGTCTTCATCTGCTGTGCCTCTTCGCTCGAGCACTCGAAAAACGCGGCGCAAGGTACCACGCGAGCCTGGCGGAAGGCCAGGCGCCAGAGCGGGCGCCTTGACAGGCAGGAGGCGGTCTGCGACCGTCGGTGACCGCGATCACGGTCGGTATCAGGCGAAGGACTATCATGGGCAACCTGTCGGTTTTTGGCGCTCAGTGGGGCGACGAGGGCAAGGGCAAAGAGGTGGACATCTACACCGATGCCGCCTATGTGGTGGTCCGGTACGGCGGAGGAAACAACGCCGGTCACACGCTGGTGATCGGCGACCAGACGTTCGCCGTCCACCTGTTGCCGAGCGGCATCGTGCGCGAAGGCAAGGTTTGCGTCCTCGGTGACGGGATGGTGATCAACCCTGGTGGCTTGCTCGAGGAGATCGACCAGCTCGAGCGCGCCGGGCTGACGCTGTCTGCCGAGCGGATCAAGATCGGGCTGCGGGCTCATCTGGTGCTTCCCTATCACTGCGAGATCGATGCCTTGCGGGAGCAACGACCGGGCGCGATCGGCACGACCCGTCGCGGGATCGGTCCGGCCTACGAGGACCGCGTCGGTCGCCGGGGAATCCGTGTCAGCGACCTGTTGCACCCCACCCGGCTGCAGCAACGACTGGCGTCGGCGATGAAGGAGGCCTCGGCGCGGATCGTCAACCTCGGCGGGGAGCCGCCGGTCTTCGACGAGGTCTTCGCGGGCTTGCTCGAGCAGGCCGAGCGGCTCGAGCCGTACATCGCCGACACCGGCGCCTACCTCGCCGCGGCTGCTGCCGCGGGCAAGCGACTGCTGTTCGAAGGCGCCCAGGGTGTGCTGCTCGACATCGACCACGGAACCTATCCGTTCGTCACCTCGAGCCACACCCTGCCGGCCGCGGCCTGTGCTGGAGCCGGTGTTGGTCCGGCGCTGCTGGGCGAGATCGTCGGGGTGACCAAGGCGTACACCACCCGGGTGGGCGAGGGGCCGTTTCCGACCGAGGCTGAGGAGGAGGCGGGGGAGCTGCTTCGCGAGGCGGGCGGCGAGTTCGGGGCGACCACCGGTCGCCCCCGGCGGTGCGGCTGGCTCGATTTGCCGGCGCTGCGCCACGCGGTGCGCGTCACTGGGATGCAGCACCTGGCCCTGACCAAGCTCGACGTGCTCGCGGGCCTCGAAAAGATTCCGGTCTGCGAGGCCTATCGCCTGGGCGACCGGGTGCTGGACGAGTACCCGGCTGATCCGGACGACCTCTCCGGCGTGGTCCCGGTCTACCGCGAGCACGAGGGGTTTGGTCCGCTGGACGCCGGTGCGAGCGGCGGGTTCGAGGGGTTGCCATCGGCCGCCCGCGCCTACATCGAGATGATCGAAGGAGAGACTGGTTTGCCGGTGAGTCTGGTCTCGCTCGGTCCCGAGCGGCAGGCGACGCTCGTCCGAACGGTGCTCGGCTAGAGGGCGCCCGGTGGTTTTTGCCAAGGCCGCGGTACGGGTGCAGTGTCAAACCGGAGTGTGCGAATAGGCCGGAGCCTTGACGGCGCTCACCCAACAAAGTTAGTCGGGAGTGGTGGCGCGCGTGGGCAAAAGCCCTGCGTTTATCTCAAATTGCAATTGAAAAGGTCGCTCCATATAATGAGGCTTCGGTCCTGCGGGCGACATAACGACCGCGAGCCAGGGGGCAAGACGCACGATGAAAATCATCTGCGATAGTTGCGGCACGAAGTATTCGATCGCCGACGAGAAGGTCAAAGGCAAGGTCTTCAAGATCCGCTGCAAGAAGTGCCAGCACATCATCGTGGTGCGCGGCACTTCGGATGATGGACCGGTCGACCAAGGCGACGCCGGGCAGCAGCCCGGCGCCGGCGGCGGCGATTTTGGCGACACGCCGGTCTGGCACGTCGTGATCGATCGCGAGCAGGTTGGCCCGATGACGGTCGCCGAGGTTCGTGATCGCTTCTCGGGCGGCGAGATCAACGCCGATACCTACATCTGGCGTGAGGGCTTTGCCGACTGGGTTCGTCTCAGCACGGTGGATGATTTCGCCGATCTCGACGGTGGCGGTGGCGCTGGCGCTGGCGTGGCCGCGGCAGCACCTGCCGCAGCCGGTGCCTGGGGCGATGCTGCTGCTGCCCAGCCCGCGAGCGGCGGGGACGCCGGGTGGGGTGCGGATGACGCCTGGGGCGCCGGAGCGGGCGCCGGAGCGGGAGCCGGGGGCATGGCCGTCGGCGCCGGGGGCGTCGACGCGGGGGGGGGCGACGCGGCCGGCGGCGGTGGTGCGTTCGGCGGCCTGGGTGATCAGGAGGGCGGAGCTCTTGGTGCTGGGGGTATCGGCGCTGTCGGGGGCGGCGGTGCTTTCAGCGGCTTGGGCGATGCGGGAGGCGGTGGCTCAGACGCCGATCAGGGGGCGTTTGGCGCGGGCGATCAAGGCGCGGCGATGGGCGGCGGGGACCTGTTCGGTGCTGCCGCGCCTCAGCCGGCCGCGGACCCGGGCGGGGTCTTTGCCGCTCCAGCCGCTGATCCTTTTAGCGCTCCAGCCCCTGAGCCTGCGGCCCCAGCGGGCGGCGGGGACCTCTTCGGCGGCGGCGGCGGCGGTGGCGGCCAGCAGCTCTTCCCCGACGACGGCGAGCAGCAGGCCGCCGCCGGTCAGCCAGAGGGGGAAGGCGACGGCGACGTCCAGATGACCGGGCAGCGGGGTGAGAACTCGGTGCTCTTCAGCCTGTCCAACCTCCAGCACCTCGCCATGGGCAGCAAGCCGACTGCCGCCTCCACCATTTCTTCGCCGACCAACGGGGCCAAGGATGGAGCCGGGTCGGGCCTGATCGACATCCGTGGCATGGCGGCGAGCACCGCCCCGGCCTCGTCGACGGCCGGCGGCGACGAGGATCTCCCCGCGCTGGGCGGGTTCTCGGCGCCCGTCGCCGCGGCTCCGGTGCTGATGCCGGCCGTGGCCGACGAGCGGCCCAAGTGGTTGCTGCCGACGATCATCGGCGGGGGGTCGCTGCTCCTGATCGCGATCACGGTGCTGGTGGTGGTCCTGCTGACCAAGGAGGATCCACCGGTGGTGACGCCGCCCGCCGGAGCGCTGGCAGGGGCCGGCGTGACCAACCCGGAAACCGGGACGGCTGCCAAGCAGGCCGACGAGGCCAAGACCGGCGCAACCGAGAAGGCTGCGACCACCGGCGACAAGGGCGACGAGGGCAAGGCCGACGAAGGCAAGGGGGCCAAGGCAGTCAAGTCAGGCAAGGCCTCCCGGCGCACCCGCCGGAAGAGCGGCCGCCGCCGGAGCAGCCGCAGGCGGCCGTCGGCCAGGGCCTCGCGCGACGAGCCGACGTCCCCGCCACGCAAGAGCCGCGGCAAGCGCGGCAAGCGCGGCAAGCGCGACGCACTGGACGACCTGATCGACGGCGCGCTGGGCGGCGGTCGCCGCAAGCCGAAGCGGGCCAGAGCAGCCCGGGCGGCCGCGCCGGCCGCGAGCTCCAACCTGCCAGAGTCGCTTTCCCGGTCGCAGATCCAGGGCGGCATGCGCCGGATCAAGGGGCGGGTGCAGCGCTGCTACGACAAGTTCAAGGTGCCGGGGCTGGCCAACGTCCAGATCAAGATCGGCCGCAACGGTCGGGTTGGCTCGGCCAGGATCAAGGGCATCTTCAGCGGCACGCCAACCGGTGCCTGCGTGGTCTCGGCTATTCGCTCGGCGAGCTTCCCGAGGTTCAAGGGATCACCGATCACGATCACCTACCCGTTCGTTCTCCGCTAGAGGTGCGAGGGCTTCGGGCTCCCGCGACGCTGCTGTTGATCGCCGGCTCGGTGCTGCTGGTCGGTGCCGACGCCGCTGAATTCCAGGGCACGGGCGAGGTACGTGTCGTCGGCGGTAACCAGGTCTCCGCCCGGCGTCGCGCCCTGCGCGCCGCCCAGCGCGACGCGGTGCTTCGGGC
>JAUVBO010000980.1 GCA_030591195.1 Pseudomonadota bacterium | reverse complement strand
GGTGGACCAGCTCTCGCAGGCTGGGCAGGCGAGCAGGGTCAGCGCCGCCGCGAGCAATCCGTGAGCGAAGCCGCGAGCGAGGCAGCTAACGGGATCGCGAGCCGGGACCGGGGCTGTCGATGGCCATCTGTCGAGCACCCGCGTAGTCTAGCGGATCTCGCTGCCAGCTACATCCGCCGACGATAATTTGAGCCACGACGCGGACATGGTACGATCGCTCCGTTTTGCATCAGCCGCTCGACAAGGAGACCGCTGCGCTGAACGCTCCGTCGAGTCGTAGCTGGTGGGACGACGCGTTCACCCGCTTGCTGCTCGACGCGATCCCGGCCCACACCAGGCAGCTGGTGGAGGTCGGCTGCGGCGAGGCGCGGGCCGCGCACTCGCTGCTCCCGTCGCTGCCCGACGCTAGCTACCACGGGCTGAGCGCCTCGCCCGAGCTGGTCAACAGCGCGCGTGAGAGCTTCGCCTCCACCCGCTTCTCCAAGCGGGTGACGGTACAGCTCAACCCCGGGCCGTCGCTGTCTCTGACCGACCAGAGCGCCGACGTCGTCCTCAGCTTGCTCAGCCTGCAGCACGAGCAGCACCTCGAGCACGCCCTGGCGGAGGTGCGGCGCGTGCTGAGGAGCCACGGGCGCTTCGTCGCGGTCGAGCCGGACAACCTCAACCAGCGATTCTACTTCGACGGCGTGCTCGAGGAGATCAACCAGGTCTTCCACCAACTCCTGCTGCGCGCCCGGGTGGCCCGCCAGCCGGCCGACATCGCCATCGGCCCGCGCCTGCCGTCGGTGCTACAAGCGTCGGGGTTCGCGGCGATCAACTTCGTGATCCACGCGATCCACTCCAGCAGGATCGAGGACGCCAAGTCCTACTTCACGCGGATCAAGCGCATCGTCCAGGGGACCGCCGCCGAGGCGGGCATTGCCTCCGACGCCGAGGAGGTCGAGGCGTGCGAGCAGGCGATCAACCGGGCGCTCTTTGCGGGGATGCCCAAGCGCGTGGGCTACTCGAGCCACGTGGTGCCGGTCTTCCGCGTCATCGCCGGCAGGGGTGGTCCGGGGATGACCGGTCCGATCGCCCCTGTCGCCCCTGCCGGGTAGATCGTCCGGCGACATTGTGGCCGTGGGGCTTTGGGCTCGTTCTTGAACGAGCCCTTTCTCTCGCCGGCGAACGATCATAAATTCGGGGCTGTGAGATCGAGTTCGGGGTTTGCCCTGGCACGGACCGGAGGCTGATGAGCGACGAACGAACGTCCTGGTTGGGTGAGCTGCAGCAGCTGGCCGTCGAGTTCTGTGAATCGGTGGTGCTGATCGACGCGCCGCCGGAGGTTCGGCCGTGGAACGCCGATCAGGTGCTCTGGGCGGGCAAGAACGCTCCCGGGCCGGCTGATCAGGTGCTCGCCTACCGACCGCTCGGCGAGGCCGATGACCGCGTCGCCGTGCTCGGCGAGGCCAGCCGCGGCTGCCTGTCGCGCTTCGTCGCCGCGTTCTTTGGTGATCGCAGCTACCGCGAGGCCTACGGGGTGGCCTTTGTTCGTGACATGCTCGTTGGCCTGCTCCAGCTGTCGCTGCCTGGTGCACGTATCGAGCAGGTGGCCAGCCCCTACTGGAAACGCTACGTCGCACCGGCGCTCTCCGAGCTACGGGCCGGCTCGGCCCAGCGCTATGGTGACGCGGTGGTCGCGGGGGTGCGGGTGCTGCCGTCGCCACACCCGAGCACCGTCGTGATCTTGCCGCTGGCGGGCGTCACCACGCTAGCCCCTCGGACCATCGGTGGAGTGACCCTGCTGCACGCCGCGAGCTGCGCCGCCGACCCGGAGATCAGCGGCTGCTCGATGTTCATTCGCCGCCTGAGGGATCTGCAGCAGCGCCGACCTGGTGACCCGTCGCTGGTCTTCGCCAAGCTCACGGTCGCGGCCGAGCCCGGCCGGGCGGTGCAGCGTGCGGTCCAGCGGACCGAGCGGGTCTGCTGGTTACTGCGCCTGCTGCCCAACCCGGGACTCGCCGACGCACCGATCGCCGATCCCCCGCGGATCGACCTCGACGCGGAGGACTCGGCGGCGTTCTACATCGCCGCGACCTCGGTCGGGACCCACCCGATCCCGGTCCGGCGCAGCAGCACCGAGCCCCAAGGCAAGCTGGACAACTGGCGGGTCGCGCCGGAGCTGATCGACCCGGTCTGGCAGCGGCTGGCGCAGCTGATCGAGCAGGGCGCTGGCAACGACATCGAGGCGCGGATCCTCGCCGGGCTGCGGCACCTCGGCGAGGCGGTCGCGGATCCCCAGGCAGGGCCGGCTTGCTTCGCCGCGGCTACCGCGCTGCAGGCGATGCTTGGCAGCCCCGAAGGGCTCGAGGCGCTCTCTTCGCCGCCGGGCTCGGCCTCTGACGGCAGGCTCGCGGCGCTGGCCGAGCGCGCCGCGCGGCTGATCAGCGAGCCCGGCGAGGTCGAGCGCGGCCGCGAGCGCGCGCTGCACGTCGGGCGGCTGCGGCGTCAGCTGATCCACGACCTGGACCGTCCGGTGCTCCCCGACGAGCGGGCCACCGCGGTCTGGCTCGCCTTTGCGGTGATCAAGGGGCTGCTGCAGAACGGGCGGCTCAAGGGCTTCGACG
>JAUVBO010000555.1 GCA_030591195.1 Pseudomonadota bacterium | reverse complement strand
CTGGGCCCACCCGAGCTGCCCCCGGCCGGCCTTCTCGGCCAGCTCGCCGGTGATCCGCGCGGCGTCCTCGGCGGCCTGGGCCAGCGACTTGCCGTGGCGGGCGTTGAGCCGCGCGCGCTCGAGCAGCGCCTGGACGTTGTCGGCGTGGCTGCCGAGCAGCTCGTCGAGCTGGGACAGGGCCTGGTTGTAGCCGCTCTCCGCGCTGCCCACCAGCACGGCGAGCTGGATCCGCGCGGCGATGTACTTCGGTTGTTGCTTGAGCGCGCTGGCGTACATCTCGGCAGACTTCTGTAGCGCGCCGCTGGCGGCCAGCGCCCGGGCCTGCAGGTACTTGAGCACCGCGCTGTCGGGGTAGACCTCGACGCCCTTGGCCAGGTAGCCGGCGGCGAGGGCCGGGTCGTCGGCCAGCGAGAGGTACCCGCGAGCGGCGGTGCGCCACTCGGACTCGCTGCCCTTGGTCTCGTCGAGCAGCTTGTTGGTTTGCTTGAGCCGGTCCTCGCCGAACTCGATCGCCATCGCCGCGGCGTGGAAGGCGAGGGCCGCCCGGGCGACCTTGCTCGAGGATCGCTTGTCGAGGATCCGCTTGGCCGCCGCCTCGACCTTCTTGAACCCGGCGGGCGTGCTGAGGTGAATCCCGGCGCGGAGCTTGGCCCACTCGCCCTGGACGTATTTGTAGGAGCGGTACCAGAGGTAACCGGCCACGCCGCCGCCGGCCACCAGCACCAGCAGGATCGCCACCAGGGTCCGGCGGGCGCCGCGGCGACGCTCGGTTTTCGGCTTGGAGATGCCCGCGGCCCTCAGCTCGCGCTCGATGGCGTCCTCGGCGGTGTCGATGACGCCCGACCCGGGCTCCATCATCTCAGCCAGGCCGATGTCGCCCGCGTCGCCGTCGAGGCTGTCGCCGAACTCGGCGCCGCCCTCACCCTCCGGGTCCCAGGCGTCGCCGCTGGGGAAGGTCTGGGGCTGGGAGGCCTGCTGGCGCCTCTTCGGCCGCGCGCCGCCGACGGCGGGCAGCGACGGATCGTCGCGCCCCATGCTGGCGCTGCCGGCCATCATATCCATCAGGCCCCCGGTTTCGTCACCGCGGCCGCCCGGGGCATCGTGCTCGCTGGATTCGAGCTCGTCGTTGGGCTGCTGGGACGGCGCTCGCATCGTCGCGTCGAAGGCGGGCTCTCCAGCGGGGTCGTCGCTGGCCATCATCGCCAGCGGGTCGGATGGATCGCGGTCGGGCATCGGTCGTGCAGCTTGGCGGGCTGATTGCGGGGCTGGTCTTGGGGGCTTGCCGGCGGCCGCCGCCTTGGCCGCCGCCTTGGAGAGGGGCACGCTGGCGGGCTCGACCTCGAAGTCGTCAAATCCGTCGTCGGCGCTCAGCTGGGGTAGCCCGAGCTCGCCGGGGGTGACGCCCGGTGCCGCCGACCGGACCGTCTGGTCGTCATGGGGCGGTCGGCCGCTGGCCACCTGCCCGGGCCGCGGCTCGTGGCTCACTGGCTTGGAGGCGAGAGGATCGAGCCGCAGCTGGGGCTCGGGCGGGGCCGAAGGCCTGAGCAGCGGCACCGTCAGGGCATCGTCCTCCTCGCCCGGCGCGTCGAGCGCCGGCAAGCGCAGGGTCCCGTCGTGTTGCCTCTGGCCCGGCCCGGCACCGGCACCGGCGTCCATCACCGGCCGGGAGCCGCTCCAGCCCGCCGCGCCGCCGGTGGGCGCGGGCTTGCCGCCCGGGGTCGAGTCGGGACGGGGCGGATCGTGCAGAGTGCTCAGCCCCGGGGCGCTCCGGTTACCGTGGCCGGGTACGGCCGGCAGCCGCTCGATCTGCTCTTCGCCCGGATTGCCGCTGCCGTCCATCGAGGAGAGCAGCATCGAGTCCGAGACCTCCATCGGCTCGGGGGTGCTGTCGAGCGAGGGCGGCAGCTCCTGCAACATCGAGTCGGAGATCTCCAGCTCGGGCAACCGCGCCGGGCTGCTGCCTGCGGGGGGGCCCACCTCGTCGCCGACGAAGCGCTCGATCGAGGATGCGCGCAGCTTTGGCGACAGGGGTAGGCCCTGGCCCGGCGCGGGCAGGGACGACGGCCGCGAGAGGGTCTCGAGCAGGAGGCGGCTGGGCTCGTCGGGCTCGATCTCGAGCGCCCGCTCGAGGTACTCGCAGGCGGTGGCCAGCTCGCCGCGGGCACAGGCCACGTCGGCGAGGATCCGGTGGGCCTCGGGTCGCTCCGGATCCAGCCGGACGACCTGCAGCGCCTCCTTCTTCGCGCCCTCGTGGCGGCCCTGAGCGAGGAGGCTGTGGGCCGCCACCAGCCGCAGCTCCGGATCGTTGGCGCCGCGAGCGAGCTCATCGACACAGACCTGCAAGGCGTCGGGGTACCGCTTGTCCTTGAGCAGCTGCCGGGCTCTGAGGACGGCTACTTTGGCATTGTCATGGGTCATTTAGCCAACGCGTCGCTCTCGTCCGCTGCCCGCCCGCGAGCGCCGCGCACACATCCTCTGTTGACACCAGACGCGCAGGTGGAGCAAAGAGAGCACATTCTAACAGCCTCGCCACCCGAATAGCCAACTTCTGTCCCACCTTAGGAGCGTCGCGAAGAAACCGTTCCCCGGCGCCAGCGGGGCCGGCGCGGTCCGGATTTCGTCAGCAAGCTCCTAGAAACCCGAGCCGAGCAGCTGCAGGGCGCGGCACATGCTCGGCGCGCAGTAGAACTGGAAGCTGTAGCGGCCGATGGTCAGCATGCCCTCGTCGAGCACCTGACGGGGCATGCCCGGCATCAGCGGCGACAGGTCGGCCCAGGTGCCGTTGGTCGAGTTGAGGTCGGTGACGATCAGCTTGTCACTGTCGACGCGGACGCCGCAGTGGCGCTCGGAGACCGACGAGTCGGGGATCTGCAGGTCCGAGCTGTCCACCCGGCCGGCGATCAGCGTGCGCTTGGGGTCGGGGGTCGGGAAGTAGAACGCGCGACCGGCGAGCGGGTGGGCGTCGAGGCCGTGCTTGAGCCGCTCGCCGAAGTTCATCGTCAGCGTGTCTTCGGCCACCTGCCACTCGGCGGTCTGCGAGCGCTGGTATCCCCGCTCGTCGGTCGTCTCGGCCGCCACCAGTCCGAGGGCGAGCAGGAATGAGCCGGAGTGCTGGCTGATGAAGTGCTGCGGGCCGAGGGCCATCGCCGGGCGAAGATCGTCGATCCGGACGGTCTGTACTGTCATGGGTACTGCCACCTGGAAATAGTTATCGCAGGGGGGGGGCCGCGGTGGCCAGCAATTTCAGATCTTTCGGATCCTTCGGATCTACTCGGGCGATTGGGTCTACCAGGTCTACTGGATCTCCCAGGCGCCGCGGTCGACCGTGCCGCCCTGGATCCGCTCGCTGCGTCCGTAGTCGAGCAGCGACGCGTCGGCGTTGTTGCCGCTGTCGACACAGGCGCTGCCGGCGGCGGGCTTGCCGCTCGCGAGCGAGCAGCTGACGTTGCTGTTGGCCGTGCCGCTCGGCGTCGTGCCCTCCACGGTGGAGTAGCTGAACGAGCAGGTTCCGGCGCGGGAGCCCTGATCGTTGCTCCAGATGATCGAGTTGTTGATCGTCAGATTGTCGCAGTTGACCCCGCCAGCGGCGGTGACCAGATACTCCGAGCCGATGTTGTCCCAGATCGTGCAATTGGTGACCGTGCCGCTGCCGCTGACTCCCCCCATGCCGGTGTCCTTCATCGTCCCGCCGACGTTGGTCTGGTGGCCGTTGGTGTGAATCAGCGAGCTCGAGGCGGTGCTGCTGGCGTGAGACATGACGATCCCGCCCTCCTGGTTGCTGCCGACCTCGGTCCGATCGACGTGGACCACGCAGGGCGAGCCGTTGACGCCCAGGCCGCTGTTGAGTCCCACGGTGCTGTCCAGTAGCCAGACGACGCCGCCCGCGTCACAGAGCACACCGTCGTGGCTGTTGCTCAAGAACAGTCCCTCGAGGATCACGGTGGCGAGGCCGGCGGCGACGTGGACCGCGGGCTGGTCCGCGGCCCCCGACTCGACGCGGGTCTGGCGCCGTT
>JAUVBO010000415.1 GCA_030591195.1 Pseudomonadota bacterium | reverse complement strand
CGGAGCTGTCCCGCGTGGTTCGGTCGCATGTTGATCGCCCGGGTCCACGCCACCAGCTGTTTTGGCTCCTCGGCCCAGACGACCTTTCGCTTGAGCAGGTCGTAGCGAACCGCACGATCCGGCAGGCGGATGTCGCGCTTGCGGTCGTAGGCCCCCCGCATCTGCCCGACCAGCGACAGGTGTCCCGGCTCGAAGTAGAGCAGGCGCATCTTCGGTCGCTTGAGCATGCGGTCGGCGCCGACCGCGAGGCGGGCCGTCTTGACCTTGCGCAGGTCCGACGTGCGGTGGAGGTTGACGGTCAGCCGCTGGTTGCCTCGCTTGTCCGAGCTGGTGTCGCCGACCGACAGCAGCTGCTTGCCGTCTCGCACCACCACGGTGACGAACTGCGCCGTGGCCTTGAGCTCCTTCAGCCGCTTGCCCGAGGTGGCGTCGAAGAGCATCGCCCCGTGCTTGCCGCTGTAGCCGTCCATCCAGATCAGCAGCACTTTTTTGCCGTCGGGCGTGAACGCCAGCGTTTTCGGCACCCGGCGGGCGTCGTTGACCTTGATCGTCAGCTGGGGCTTGAGCGAGGCGAGGTCGAGCAGCACGATATCGAGGAACTTCGACGAGTCGGTGTGGATGTAGGCGAACAGCCGTCCCTCGAAGAAGGCCATCGCGTCGTCGACGAAGCCCTTGTCGGGCGAGAAGCTCCAGAGCTTCTTCGCCTCCGCCGGCGTGCTTTTTACCAGGAGCAACAGCAGGGCGATGGAGAGCAACGGCCGCCGAGCGCCGTGACGTGGTTTTTGTTTCGCGGACATGTTTCTTGGCTCCTCGCGACCATAGATGCTCGACGGAGATCGTCCATCGGAAATTCACCGAACGTGTTCCACCTAGGGCGGGGCGATTCTGGCATGGGTCGTCATTATGTCAAATGTTATTCGGGCGTTGGCGTTGGTAGGTTGCCACGGCTTAGCGGGTGGCGATGAACAGGTCGCTGTCGCCGTCACGGCGGCTATGGAACACGATCGTCGCGCCGTCGGCCGCCAGCCAGCAGCCACCATCGGCGGCGGAGCTGTTGAGCTCGGTCACCGGGGCTGGCGGGCCGTAGGCGCCCGCTGGGCTGGACCGCGTGGCCCGCCAGAGATCAGTGCCGCCCGCACCCCCGGCCCGGTCGGAGGTGAGGTAGATCACGGTGCCGCTGTCGTTGGCGAAGGCGCTCGGCTCGGCGGACGGGCCGTTGAGCTCGACGATCGGCAGGAGCGTGCTCCACGGTGCGGTCGGCGATCCGCGACCGGAGACGAAGAGGTCGGTCGCCCCCGCGCCGCCCTCCCTGCTCGAGGCGAGCACCAGCCTCAGGCCGTCGGACGAGAGGGTCGGCGACCGGTCCTCGCTGCCCGACGAGAGGCTGGCGACCCGGGTCGGCGTGGTGAAGATCGCATTGTGGGTCGGGCGCGTGGCGACAAAGACGTCGCTGGCGATCTCGCCCTGCCGGGCGCTGGAAAAATGGATCGTCAGCCCGTCGGCCGAGATCTCTGGCGTGACGTCGTCCTGACCCGAGTTGAGCTCCGTGACCTGCGTCGGCGAGCTCCAGGTGGCCGTCGGCCCAGACCGCTGGGCGGTCCAGATGTCGCTGCCGGTCTTGTGTCCGACGCCCGCTGCTCGGGTCGAGGTGAAGAAGATCTGGCGCAGGTCCGCGGTCAGCGAGGGGTCGCTGTCATCGGCCGAGGAGTTGAGCTTGGTCAGCGGCTTGGGGGTGCCAAACGGCGCGAGCCCGGGGGCGGAGTCGCTCGAATCTGGCGATGGCACCGCGCCGTCCGGGCCCGCGTCGCCCGGCGAGACGAGATCCTGCCCCTGGTCCGCTGCTCCGCCCTCGCGGGCCGGGTCGATCGGTCCCGTCTCGTTGACATCCCGCTGGCAGAGGCCGTCGATGCAGCGGTAGCCCCCAGGGCAGCGCCCGGTCTCGACGCAGGCAAACGGTGCGTCGCCGTAGTGCGGCTCGATGCAGCCGAGTCCGAGCAGTCCCACGGCTGAGGCTACGATTGCGATGGAGCAGATCCGGATCACAGGTCAATTGTTCCAGTAGCGGGCGCGTCTGCCAAGGCGGATTGTGGTTGCCGGGACTTGCACCAGCCCTGAGGTGCGCGCCGCTTGCCTCGGCGAAGAGTCGCGGGGGAGCCCTTGGGGGGGAGGCGCAGGCGAGCTACAACCCGCGCGGGAGTCGAGAGCCCTCGACCGCGCGGGCTTGACGGTCATCAGCAGCCGTTGTCACAGCTCCCGGCGCCAGCCTGGTCCGAGCCACCGCTGCCTTGCTGGTCCGAGCCGCTGCCCTCGGCTGGCTGCTGACCCGAGCCGCTGTCCTCGCCGGACTTGAGGAAGCAGGCGCCGGCGTTGCAGGTCGCGCCCGTGCCACAGGCCGCGTCGGTGCTGCAGGACTTGGTCTCGCACTGTCCCTGCTGACAAGAGGCACCCGCGCCGCAGGCCACGTCGTCGTCACACTTCTTCGGCGTCCACTCACCGTCGGTGCACTTGTAGCCCGCGCTGCAGTCGGCGTCACCCTGGCACTGCTTGCGCAGGCACTTGCCGAGCAGGCCGTTGGTGTGGCCGCACATGTAGCCGTGGCCGCAGCCATCGGAGGAGTCACACTCCTTCGGCGTGCACTTGCCGTTGCCGCACATCACCGCCTCGTCGCTGCAGTCGGCGTCCTTGTCGCAGCCCTGGCGGTGGCACTTGCCGAGCAGGCCGTTGGTGTGGCCGCACATGAAGCCCTTGCCACAGCCATCGGAGGTGTCACATTCCTTGGCCATGCACTTGCCGAGGCCACACTGGCCGCCGTCGCCGCAGTCGGCGTCGCACTGGCACTGGTTCGGCACGCACTTGCCGAGCAGACCCTTGTTCTCGCCACACATGAAGCCCTTGCCACAGCCGTCGGCGCCGTCGCACTCCTTGACCACGCACTGGCCCTGCTGGCCGTTGCCCTTGGCGCCCATCTGCTGGCTGGCGACCTGCCCGTCGCCCATCATGCAGGCGCCACCTTCGCCACAGCCGGCGGCGTTGCCGCACTGCTTCGGCGTGCACTTGCCCTGCTGACAGCCGCAGTCCGCGTCGCACTCGAGGTCGATCGAGCAGCTCTGCTTGACGCAGGTGCCGGCGTCGCAGCTGTAGCCCGTGCCGCACGCGCTGAACTCGTTGCAGGTCGTCGGCTCGCACCCGCCGTAGCCACAGATCAGCCCGGCGTCCTCGCCGCAGTCACCATCAGCAAGGCAGACCACGCCATAGTTCTCGTGGTTCACCCCCGTGTTTTCGAGGGTGCCTTGACAGGCGCCGAGAATCAGACCCAGGCTGGCGATTGCGGCGAAAATGCTGTACCGAGACATTCGTTGTTTCTCCTTGTTGTCGTCCATCGTTCGGTTGTTTCCGGGTTGGAATGCACGGGGCGTGCCGAGTCGCGCGCGGCGCTGCCAGGGCGGAGCCTCTCCGTGCACCGGCGCAAAAAACACAACGAGAGCGGAGAGGTGGGGCGTTGTCGCGAAGGAGCGGGGATGCGTATCGGACGCCAGGGACGCCCGCTGCGGGGCCGGCGCCCCCACCGGTGAGAAGTCTTGCTTCCCAGCTCAGCGGGTGGCGCGTCTGTCGGGCTGGCCGGGCTCGATGGTACTATCGCGGCCTCGGCGACCGCTACCCCGGTGCACGAGAGGAGGCGCGTGGAGGACTTCGACACCAAGGTGACCGAGAGCCGATCCAGCGGACCGGAGAAGCTCGTCCATCACCTGGCCAGCCTGCGCATCGTCAGCGGCGCTGACGTGGGCAGGGAGCTGCGCCTTGGGCCGGCCACGGCGGTGATCGGCACCCACCCGCAGTGCGACCTGGTGCTCACCGACCGGCGCGTCTCGGCGAGGCACGCCGAGGTGGCGCTGCGTCCGGGCGGCTATCTGCTGCGCGACCTCGGCAGCCGCAACGGCACCCGTGCCGGGGGCTGGCGCGTCGAGCGGATCTTCCTCGCCCCGGCAATGCAGCTGCTCCTCGGCGACACCGTGCTCGAGGTGGCCGACCTGCACCAGGTGGAGGAGACCGCCCTCAGCGGGTCGTCGCGCTTCGGTCAGGCCGTCGGCGAGTCGCCGGTGATGCGCGCGATGTTCGCCAAGCTCGAGCTGGTGGCGTCATCGAGCAGCAGCCTGCTGCTCGAGGGCGAGACGGGCACCGGCAAGAGCTTCCTCGCCGAGCAGGTCCACCGCGCGGGACCCCGCCGCGACGGACCGTTCGAGACCTTCGACTGCGGAGCGGTCAGCGCCTCGCTGATCGAGGACGCGCTGTTCGGCCACGTCCGGGGCGCCTTCACCGGCGCCGACGCTGACCGCGCTGGCGTGTTCGAGCGCGCTGACGGCGGCACCCTGTTCATCGACGAGATCGGCAGTCTCCCACTCGAGCTGCAGCCCAAGCTGCTGCGGGTGATCGAGTCGCGGCGGCTCAGCCGCCTCGGCGAGGTACGGACGCGGAAGGTCGACCTGCGCCTGATCTCGGCGACCAACGCCAACCTTACCCACGAGGTTTCGCGCCAGCGCTTCCGGCAGGATCTCTTCTACCGTCTGGCCGTGATCAGGGTGACGGTCTCGCCCCTGCGCGACCGGATCGAGGATCTGCCGCGGCTGGTCGAGGCGCTCGCCCGGCCGTTGCTCGACGAGGGCGAGACGCTGCAGGACAAGCTCCGTGGCCTG
>JAUVBO010000954.1 GCA_030591195.1 Pseudomonadota bacterium | reverse complement strand
GCAGCAACCTGAACTACAAGGTGGTGCGTGACGGGCGGATGGTCCACGACTCCTCGTCGACCCCGGACGCCGAGCGCGAGGATCTGCGGGCCTGGGCCCGGCGATTGCTCAGCGGCGAGCTGGGCGAGGCGGTGGAGCGCTTCGGCCTCAAGCACTTCCGCGTCGAGGCGCTGGTCAACGGGGTCAAGTACCAGCGGCTGGTCGGGCGGGTGTTGATCTCGCGCCACGTCGGCGAGTTCAACACCTTCGATCGCGATCTGCTCGAGCGCTTCGCCGACACCCTGCGCCAGCGGATCGTCGACTTCAACCGCGAGTACCGTCAGCTGGCACTCTGCTTCTCGCCGGGGACGGTGCGGCGGCTGCTGGCCCACGACGACTACGCCCGGCGCTTCCTCGAGCCTCAGGAGCACGAGGCCGCGGTGCTCTACTGTGACATCGCCGGCTTCACCCGGATCAGCGAGCGGGTGCTGCGCGAGCCGGCGCTGATCGGCAAGCTGATCGACCGCTGGAGCGAGCAGGTGGTACGGATCATCTGGGAGAGCGACGGCGTCTTCGACAAGATGGTCGGCGACTGCATCATCGGCCTCTGGGGCCCGCCGCTGTTCGACATCGACGGGCGCGAGGCCTGCCGGCGGGCAGCCGAGGCGGCGCGCCGGATCCGCGCCTTCACCCACTCGCTCGCCGCCGACCCCGAGCTGCCCCAGCTTGCCGATCTCGAGCCGCCGGTCGGCGTGGCGACCGGCCTGAACTACTGCCTCTTGTTCGTCGGCCGGATCGGCCCGAACGAGGACTACACGGGCTTCAGCTCGGGGATGAACTGCACCGCCCGGCTCCAGGGGATCGCCGAGCGGGACGAGATCCTCTGCATGGACTCCTTCGTCGCGACCGTCGACCGGCCGGAGGTCTTCGGCCCCGAGCGCCAGGCCCAGGCGAAGAACGTCGACCAGCCGCTGGTCTTCCGGCCGCTGGTCTAGCTGGCCGCAGCCGGGCTCAGGCCGCGGTGCCCCTGGCGCCGGGCAAGGCGGTCTGTGCCCGCTCGACGTCGAGCTTCTTCTTGTAGCCGCCCTGGATGATGTCGACGGCCACCAGGACGGCGATCGAGAAGTAGAAGGTGGTTTTTGCCATCGGCTCCACGGCGTAGCCAAAGAGCTTCAGGTGCGACTCGTGGCCGCCCTCGCCGAGCAGCACCACGCCGACGATCAGCAGGATGAAGAGCCCGAGGACCTCGTACTTGCGGTTCTTCTTGAGGAACTCCGAGACGGTGTTGGCCATCATCAGCATCATCAGGCCGGAGATCACGACCGCGGTGGCGAGCACGGCGAAGACCTTGCTGATCGCCAGCGCTGAGAGGATCGAGTCGAACGAGAAGACGAGGTTCATCAGGACGATCATGAACACGACCCTCGCCGCCGACTTGGCCTCCTTCTGGTGCGCCTGACCAGGCTGCTCGACGGTCAGCATGTGGCTGATCTCCCTGACCGCCGTGTACATGATGAACGCGCCCCCCAGGAGGAACACCACGGTGGCGAAGTTGAACGCGCCCTCGAGGTATCCGGTCCAGCGCACCTCGAAGAACGGCTTGGCGAAGACATCGATCAGCTGGATCACCACGAACAGCAGCACGATGCGCAGCGCGATCGCCACCAGGATGCCGGTGCGCCGCACCGCCCGCTGTTTTTCCTCCGGCGCGCGCTTCGACTCGAGCGAGATGTAGAGCAGGTTGTCAAAGCCGAGGACGGCCTGGAGGAAGACCAGCACACCGAGGTCGGCGAGGTTCTGAAGGGTGAAGACTTCTGCCATCGAGGACGCTCCTTTCCGTACCGCAACCATATGTGGAATTTCCGCTCTCGGGTAAGATGGCCGCCAAAGAAACGGGCTGCCCCGGGACCCGCAGGAGTTGAAGCCGATGCCTACCCCACGCTGCTCACCCAGATCGTCTTTTCTGTGGGCGCTGTTTGGCGGCGCCCTGGCTACGCCCCACCTGCGAAACGGCATCCGCAGCAGCGACACCGTGGTGCGCAACTTCTGCATCACGTAGCCCGATGACCCTGCGCCGCGCACCCGCGTTCGACCTTCTCGAGCGAGCTCTCAAAGAGACGCTGGCTGGCCGCGTGGCCCTGTTCGTGCCGAACTACGGCAACTGGGGCGACTCGTTGATCCGGGCCGGCTCGCTGGCGTTCTTCGCCGATCGCGGGATCGACGTCGTGATGGTGCCTCCTGCGATAGCCTTCCGCGTCTCGCCGGCCGAGCTTCGCGAGCGGACCGGAGCTGACGACCCCGTGCTGCTGCTTGGCGGCGGCGGCGGCCTCAACGCGTACTACTCGCTCAAGGACGTCCTGGCCCGACTGGCTCGCAACTTCTCCCAGACGGTGATCCTGCCGAGCACCCTCGGCCTGCCTCTGGACCGGCTGGGATTTCTACCGAACACGATCTGGTTCCGTCGCGAGGAGCGGAGCCGTCATTTTGCCCCGGAGAGCTCCTTTTGCCACGACATGGCGTTCTACCTGCGCCCGTCGGCGGCGTGCGCAGGTGAGGGGACGGGCTACTTCTTTCGTACCGACGTCGAGCGGGCGGTTGGGTTCACGCCTCCGACGAGCAACCGGGACCTGTCGACCGAGGGGTGGGCCTGTCGGCCTGGTGGTCCCTTCTTCGACGCCATCGCGGCGTTCGAGGAGATCCACACCAGCCGGCGTCACGTGGGCATC
>JAUVBO010000193.1 GCA_030591195.1 Pseudomonadota bacterium | reverse complement strand
GGTCGCCAGGTGGCGAAACAGCGGCCGGGTGTCCTCGGCGCCCGGCAGCACCTTGGAGCCGACGACCATCGCGGCGTCACCGTCGGCAAGCCGTCGCACGGCCCGCCGGTAGAAGTCGATGTCACCGAGGTCGATCTCGTCGCAGACGACGTAGGTCCCGCGGGCACGGAGGATCCCCTCCTTGAGCGCCCGGCCGTAGTTCGGCCGGCGGATCGAGAAGAACTCGACCTCGGCGTACTTGGCCGCCAGGTCCTCGCAGAGCGGGACCGTGCGGTCGGTGCTGCCGTTTTCGGAGAGGATGATCTCGAAGCTCCAGCCGAGCTCCAGCAGGCGCTCGCGCAGGTGCCCCACCGACGCCTGGATGATCCCTTCCTCGTTGTAGACCGGGATCACCGCCGAGACCATCGGCGCCTGGGTCGACCCGTCCGAGTCGGTGCCGGGCTCGAGACTAAGCTCCGGGGGCTGTCGATTGGTGCTCACTGGCCTTCCTCCTGAGCGTCGCCGCGGCCGAGCCCGTCGACCCGCTCCGCGGTCGCCTTGCCCGCCAGCAGGCTATCTTCCATCGCGTTGTAGATCCAGGCGCCATAGCGACCGATAGCGTAGATCCGCTGGGACTCGAGGTAGGGATGGATCGTCGCCAGCGCCTCCTCGTAGTGCTCGTCGAAGATGACGTAGGCCGGATCGATCTCGCGCAGGTCGGCAAACCGCACCGCCGCGGCAGAGCCGATCGCCGACAGCTCCACCAGCGCCCGCACCGCCTCGGTGATCGCCTGGTCGCCGCGGCCGACGAGGGGTCCGCGATCGGACAGCTCGACATAGAGCGAGGAGCAGCCGGGAGGGGCCATCGACGGCATCGCGTTGGAGAACACGCCCACGCGGTAGAACGGCAGCCGCTCCTCGGGGACATACACCCAGTGGTAGTCAGCCGGCGTGGGCGTGGTGAGCGCCACGTTGAGGTAGCGCACCGGCGTGGCGCGTAGCTTGCTCGCCGCGTCGACCACCTCGGCCGGCGGGTCGCGCAGCAGCGCCACCAGGCGGCTCAGCGGCAAGGTCGCGATCAGTGAGTGGTAAGCCACCGTCTCTCCGCCGACGGTCACCGTGCGGGCGGCTGAGTCGATGGCCTCCACCGCCGCCGCGGTCTCGTAGCGCTCCGGGTCGAGCTGGGCGATCAGCGCGCGGCTGAAGGTCTCGATGCCGCCGTGGCGCGGGTAGCGGAATGAGATGTTGTAGCCCAGCTCGGGCGGCCCGGTGCCCACCGCACCGGCGATCACCTGCTCGAGCTCGGGAACCGGCACGAAGCGGCGGCACCAGGCGCTGGTGATCTCGCGTGGCGGCACGCCCCAGAGCTTGGTGTTGTAGGGGATCATGAAGTGCCGAGCGATCCCCTCGCCGAAGTGGTGCAGGATGAACTCCTCGAAGTTGCGCGGCGGGACGCGGTCGCCGCGCTCGAGGTGCGCCCTGACGACGCCCCACAGGCACTCATGAATCACCTCCGCGGGCAGGCCGTGGAGGTTCGCCTGAAACGGGTAGGGGGTCAGCACGCCGTTGGAATAGATCTGGGCCCGGCGCTCGACCCGGGCCAGCTCGTCGCCGAGCAGTCGCTCGGCCAGCTGTCGCATGCCGTCGTCACGCAGGTGCAGCCAGTGGCCGGTGCGGTCGAAGAGGTAGCCATCGCGCTCCTCGGTCCGCGCGAGCCCGCCGAGGCGCCCGGCGCGCTCGAACAGCCGGTAGGGCCGCTGGAGGTGCATCGCCGCGGAGATGCCCGCGAGGCCACCTCCAATGATCACCGTCGGGTTCGCCCCGGGTGCTGTCGTTGCCGGCGATGCTCTTCCCGCCATGTCGGTCGCTTCCTCGTTCGGGAGGGAAGACCCCAAAGTCCCCCGGGCGGCTTGTTAGCACAGGACCCGCCCCGGGCAAAAGGCCGACCGCCGAGACCAGCTGGCGGCGAAACTGTGCTTGCAAGGGGCCGTAGAGCCCAGTAAATTGCGCGCCCAACACGTGGGATGGTAGAGCCTTCGAGCTGCCTGGAGAAGCTTCGATGATCGCTAACCTGCCCCGCTGGGTCTGGATCCTGGTTGTCGGCGGGCTGTTGATCTTACCCTCGCTGGGCACCTATGGATTGTGGGACCCGGCCGAGATCCGCGAGGCCGACGTCGCCCGGGAGGTGGCCGAGAAGGGGAGCTTCGGCGACGTCACGGTCGACGGCCAGTACGCCAATCGCCCGGTGCTCACCGTCTGGCTGGTGGCTGCTGGGTTCAAGCTCCTCGGTGTCAACGAGCTCGCCGGCCGCTTCCCGCTGGCGCTCTGCGGGCTGCTCGCGCTGCTGCTCGCCTACCGCATCGGTCGCCGCCTGGTCTCGGAGGGCGCCGGCCTGCTGGCGGCGTTCGTCCTCGGCACGACACCGACGTTCCTCGGTCAGTGCCGGCAGCTGGTCAGCGAGGTGCCCTACTACGCCAGCTTGCTGGCGGCCGCCGGCGGTCTGCTCGCCTTCCTCTGGCCCGCCGACGGCAAGCGCAGCCGGCTCGACCTGGTCATCGGCGCCGTCGGCCTGGTGGCCGGGTTCCTCGCCCGGGGCGCGCTACTCGGCGTGGCCCTGCCCCTGGTGGCCCTCGGCATCGCGGTGGCGATGACCCTCCGCAGCCAGCATCGGGGGATCGGCGATGCCTGGCCGGCCGCCAGCGGCCCCGACGTCAAGATCGACGACAGCCTCCAAGACGCCTTGCGTTCGGCGCTCAAGCCGCTGCTCGTGGCCCTCGCCGCTGCCGGCGTGGTGATCGGGATCTTCGCCTTCACCCTGCCCAACACCGAGTTCCTCGTCCTCGGCGGCGAGCTCAAGCGGCTCTCGATCCCGCCCCAAGTGCACGTCACCTTCCGCGAGCTCGGCTTCGGCATGTACCCGTGGTTCGCCCTGCTGCCCGTGGCGCTGATGACCTTCCTCTGGGTCTCGCGCCGCAGCCAGGACGCGACAACCGAGACCGCCGGTGAAGATCCGCTCACTGCGGCCCCCGTGCCGCCAGACGCTCCGGGGTCGCCAGAGGCTCCAGGTCGCGGTGCGTCACAGGCCGCGGAGCCCTGCCGCCAGGGCGAAGTCCCGCCGGGCGCCCCCGCCGCGCCGTTGCCGCCGGCTCGGGACGCGCTGATCAAGTACCTCGTGGTGGCGCTGGCGATCCTCGGCTACGGCGCGGCGACGGTCTGGGCGGGCTACCTCGGCAAGCTGCGATTCCCCGCCCTGCCGTGGCTCGCCGTCGGCGTCGGGGTGCTGCTGCACGAGGCGTGGCGAACCCACGCGCGCCATCGACTCTGGGGCCTGGTGGCAGCCTCGGTGATCCTGGTCCTGCAACAGGACTACGTCATGGCGCCCGAGTCGCTGGCCTTCAGCCACCTGCTGCAGAAGGGCAAGTACCCGGCGGACCTCGACATCAAGACCGCGATGCGGCTGTTCGGCGTCGCCCTCGCGGTGCTGATGTTCTTCGGCCTCGGCGGGGCGCCCAAGGCCTTCGCGCCGACCCGCCTCACCTCGCGGGTCAGCCGCGATCGCTTGCGCCAGCGCCCGGTGGTCGGCTGGCTGGTGGCGGTGCCCGGCCTGAGCTGGCTGATCTACGGGCTGGTCTTTGTGTGCGCCTGGCTGATCGACCAGCTGAGCTGGGTCGGCGTCCAGCTCGGCATCGCCTGGCGCTGGCTGGCGGGCATCCACGACCGCCGGATCTGGCTCGCCACCGGGGCGCTGACCCTCGGCTTCGCCGCCTGGTGCACCCATTACTTGACGCCCCAGCTGAGCAATCACCTGTCGAACAAGGCGCTCTTCGGCAGGTACCACGACTGCAAGAGCCAGGGCGAGCGACTGGCCCAGTACCTGGTGAGCGGCCGTGGCGCGGCCTACTACAACGACGGCCAGGTGGACAAGGTCCGGACCCAGGCCGACCTGTTCAAGCTGCTGCGCCAGCCCGCGCGCACCTTCGTGCTGATTCCGGCGAGCCACCTCGGCGCCATCGACAAGGCCGCCCGACAGGCCAAGGTCTCCTACCACGTCCTCGACGACAGTAACTCCCAGTACCTGATCATCTCGAACAAGCTCGCCGGTGCCTGCGCCGAGGACGTCAACCCGCTGCGCAAGCTGGTGCTGCGCACAGCGCCGTCGCCGAAGAAGCGCGTGCTGGTCAACTTCGAAAACCGCGTGCACCTCATCGGCTACGATGTCGACGACGCGGTCTCCCGGGGCGGCAAGTTCAAGATCACGATGTACTACAAGGTGCTGAAGAGCATGCCAGCGAACCAGAAGATCTTCATCCACTTCGACCAGCCCGCTCACCGCTTCCACGGTGACCACAAGCCGCTCGACGGCAAGTACCCGACCCAGTACTGGCTGCCGGGTGACTACATCGTCGACCCGAAGAAGGTGGAGATCCCGATGCTTACCACCCCGACCGGGCGATACAACATCATGACCGGCTTCTGGCTCGGCTCGCGCCGGCTGAAGATCGTCGAGGGCCCCAACGACGGCTCAGACCGGGCGAAGATCGGCACCATCCGCGTCAAGGCCTTCTGATGAAGCGCGCGGCCGAGCGGACATGACGACCGACGAGTCAAAGCCAGCCAATTCGCACCCCTCCGAGGAGAGCAGCGGGGCCGAGCGCCGCACATCGCCCCGCGTGCTGGTCGACCTCGAGGTCGACTACCGTTGCGAGGACACCTTCCTCTTCGCCTACATCACCGACATGAGCGCGATGGGAATCTTCGTCCGGACCAACAACCCCGAGCCGCGGGGCACCGAGCTGCAGCTGCGCTTCATCCCGCCCGGCGAGGCCGCGCCGCTAACGGTGGAAGGGCGCGTGGCCTGGCTCAACCCCTTCCGGCCCGGCGACGTGGACCACATCCACCCCGGAATGGGCGTAGAGTTGATGATCGACGAGCCGACCAAGCAGCGCCTGATCGACCTCGTGCGCAAGATCGCCTACATCGAGAAGACCGATTAACCCGTCGGTTCAGGACATAACTCTGGGCATCTCTGCAACCAAGGAGCTGAGCATGAAAACGATCGTCTTCCTGAGCCTCGCGCTGTGCGTCGTGCTGCTATCGGCCTGCAAGAAGGAGGCGCCGGTCGCCGGGACCGAGGGCACCAAGGAAAACGCGGCGACCAGCGTCAAGGCTGGTGGCGGGGTGGAGATCAAGACGGGCGCGGGCGGCACCGAGGTCAAGGTGGGAGGCGTCGAGATCAAGACGGGCGCGGGCGGCACCGAGGTCAAGGCGGACGGCGTCAAGATCAAGGCGAACGCGGACGGCACCGAGGTCACGGCCAAGGCCACCGACGAGGACGACGAGGACGACGAGGCCGCGGGCGTCAAGGTGAAGACTGGCAAGGGCGGGACCAAGCTCAACGTCGGCGGCGACGTCAAGGTCGACGTCGACAAGAAGGGCGGGACCAAGCTCAACGTCGGCGGCGTCCAGGTCAACATCCCGCAGTAGCGCGGAGCACTAGGGCTGGGCGTAGCGCTCGCGCAAGGCCTGCTCTACCTGCTCGGGCACGAACTCGCTGACGTCGCCACCGAAGCGGGCAACCTCCTTGACCAGGCTCGAGCTGATGTAGAAGTAGCGCTCGTCGGTCATCAGGAAGACGGTGTCGACAGTGTTCTCGAGGCGGCGGTTCATCAGCGCCAGCTGGAACTCGTACTCGAAGTCGGCCACCGCGCGCAGACCGCGGACGATGCTCGTCGCGCCGCGCCGCCGCACGTAGTCCACCAGCAGGCCGGAGAAGAGGTCGACCTCGATCTTGCCGCCGTCATCGCCCATCACCTGCCGGATCAGCTCCACGCGCTCCTCCGCGGTGAACAACCCCGGCTTGCTGATGTTCTGGGCCACCGCCACCACCACGCCGTCGAAGAGCTTGACCGTCCTGCGGATGATGTCGAGGTGTCCGTAGGTCACGGGGTCGAACGAGCCGGGGTAGATCGCTACTCGGGCCATGATGGTTAAGCCTCCTCGGGGGTGTTGGCCGACGTCTCGGCGACTGGCGGCCGGCGGAAGATCGACAGCACGCTGTCGCCGTAGCTCCGCACCGCCTGTCGGGTCAGCCGGCCGCACCGCTCGTCGAGCTGGCGGCGGCGTGAGTGTTCTAACACAACCAAGCCGTCACACTCGAGCAAGTCAAGCTCGTCGACACGCGCGAGCGCCAGCAGCGGGTCGTGCTCGTAGGGCGGGTCGGCGAGCACTAGATCGAACCGGC
>JAUVBO010000763.1 GCA_030591195.1 Pseudomonadota bacterium | reverse complement strand
GTTCCCACCGAGTGCCTCGACCTGCCGGCCACCGGCTGCTTCGGGCGCAACAAATTCACCGACACCAACTTCCGCTCGAGCCCAGCGATCCTCTCGGACAACATCATCGGTCGCGCAGTCCCCGGCGCCGAGTTCATGGTCAAGGCCCTGTTCCGCGACGAAGCCAACGACTTCGGCTGGTGGCTGATCGAGCTCAACGGTGCCTGCGCCTACGTCGCGCCAGCCGGCTTCGGCGTGCCGGCCATCGACGAGTGCTCGATCCGTCACCCCGACGATCCGGCGTTCCCGGCTGCCCACGCCCTGGCTGGGCAGCCGCGGCCGATCCCCTACTACCGCCTCGACGCTCCGCAGTAGCGGCAGCGTCGGCTCGCTGAGCTGCGAACCAGGGTCGAGCTGCTCTGCAGGTCGTCCGGGGGTGTTCATGTCGTGCCCACCGAGCCGGCGGTGACCGGTGACGGTCGATTGCACTCGACGAACAATCGACCGTTGACGCGATTGTCGTGGAAGTGGTGGCCCCCTCGATCGTAGGTAGAGCTAGCGAACGAGCCCGCGTCACCTGCCCCAATGGAGTGACCGCAGATGACCATCCGAACCGTGCTGCCGCTGCTGGCTGCAGGCCTCGGGCTCCGGACACTATTTCTACCCCGAGACGCGGACGTTCCGCGGGAACTACGAGCAGTGCGCCGTGGCTCGCGCGAAGAAGGACCCGCAGGGCATGCTCGCGATCAGCTGCAGTGAGAGGCGAGGCGGAGCTATCGGAAAAAGCGGCAGCGCTCCAGCAGAGCGGAGAATCCGTAGATTCCTCCTCTTGCCACACCACGCAAGGCGTGGGGGCCAGACGGCCCGAGGAGGACAAGGGCCGATCCTGGCCCCGACCGCCGATGCGACGATCGCCGTGCCGGAGACGATCTCCGCCGGAGCGCTGCCGGAGCGATCATCGAGTCGGGTGCCCCGGCTGACGGCGCAAGAAGGTCGGGATGTCGATCTCGTGCTCGTCGGGAACCTGCTCCAGGTTCGGGTGGATCCGGGGAACCGTCAGGTGCGAGCCGCTCGTCCGACGGTGGCGCGGGTCGGTCGGTGAGTCGGCCGTCATCTCCGGGTAGGGCAGCGTCGTCTGCTGGGGCGTCGCGACCTCGGGCTGGGCTTGAGGTGTGGGCTCGGCCACCTGGGGCTGGGCGTTGCAGTCGAAGTGCGCCCCGCCCAGATCATGAGCCGCCTGACGCTCGCTGAACGGTGCCTCTTGCGGCTGGGCCACTACGACCTCCTCGGTTGGTGTGACCGTCGGCTGGAGCGGCTGGGCGGTGATCGGCGCTGGACCCGGCTGGGTCCGGGCGGCGCTCGCCGCGCGGGTCTGGGCCGGCGCCGTCGGTGTCGTAGCCGCGGCGTAGGCCGGCTCCGCGGCCGGCTGGGCTGGCTGGCCCTGGCCGGCGTGCAGTTGGGGCTGCTGGACGGTGGTGATCACCTGGGGTCGCTGGCGCTGGGCCGCCCGCTGCTGAGACTGCTGGTGCTCGAAGCCGGTGGCGATGACGGTGATCCGGACCTGGTCCTCCATGTTGGCGTCGATCACCGAGCCGAAGATGATGTTCGCGTCCTCGTGGGCGGCCTCATGGATCTCCGAGGCCGCCTCGTTGATCTCGGCCAGGGTCAGGTCCGGGCCGCCGGTGATGTTGATCAGGATGCCGGTGGCGCCGTCGATGGTCGCGTCCTCGAGCAGCGGGCTGCTGATCGCCTGCTGGGCTGCCTCGAGCGCCTTGCGGTCGCCAGCGCCGTAGCCGGTGCCCATCAGCGCGTGGCCCATGTCGGTCATCACCGTGCGCACGTCGGCGAAGTCGACGTTGATGAAGCCGTGAATCACCACCAGATCGCTGATGCCCTGCACCGCGTTGAGCAGCACGTCGTCGACCTTGCGGAAGGCGTCGAGCATCGTCGTCGCCTGGCCGGCGACGCTGAGCAGCCGCTCGTTCGGGATGACGATCAGCGTGTCGACCGCGTCCTTCAGCGCGGCGATCCCTTCGTCGGCCTGGCGCAGCCGCTTCTTGCCCTCGAAGCGGAACGGCTTGGTCACCACCCCCACAGTCAGCGCGCCGGCCTCCTTGGCGACCCGCGAGAGGATCGGCGCCGCGCCGGTGCCGGTGCCGCCGCCCATACCGGCGGTGATGAAGACCATGTCCGCGCCCTCGAGAGTGTTGCGGATCTGGTCGATGTCCTCCTCGGCCGAGGCCCGGCCCCGCTCGGGGCTCGCGCCGGCGCCGAGGCCGCGGGTCAGGTTCGCGCCGAGCTGGACCTTGTCCGGCGCCAGGTTGCTCTCGAGCGCCTGGAGGTCGGTGTTCGCCGCGATGAAGTCGACGCACTCGAGGCCGGAGGCGATCATCGTGTTGATCGCGTTGCCCCCGCCTCCGCCGACGCCGACGACCTTGATCCTCGCCTGGTTCGGGCTCTCGTTCTCGAGCTCGATTAGTGCCATGTTTTCTCCTCCTTGGGGCTCGGCCGCGGCCTAGCGTTTCCGGCACCTTGCCGGGCGTCGCCCCCGATGCTGCGTTACCGCTGCTTGCTGGGTGAGACCAGTTCCAAACCTGATATCGAGACCAAAACTGAATCCATCAGCTCTCGTGCGTTCGTTGCGCGACGCCTAGAAGACCCGGGCGAACCAATCCTTGACCCGTCGGCCGATCCGCGGCCGCTCGTTGCGCAGCTTGAAGCCGTCGTGCTCAAGCTGCTTGACGCCGTATTGCACCAGCCCCACGCCGGTGGCGAAGGACGGGTTGCGCACCACGTCGACCAGCCCGCCGATGCCCCTGGGGCTTCCGCGCCGTACGGGCAGGCCGAGGATCTCCTCGGCGATGTCGGGCATGCCCTCCATGATCGTCGTCCCGCCGGTGATCACTGCGCCCGAGGCGAGAAGCTCGGCGACGCCGGTCTGCTCGATCTCCCGGCGGACGAGCAGAAAGATCTCCTCCACCCGTGGCTCGGTGATCTCGCAGAGGATGCGGCGGGGCACCGGTCGCGGCTTGCGACCGCCGACGCTCGGCACCTCGATCTCCTCGTCGGGATCGACCATCGAGGTCAGCGCGCAGCCCCAGCGTTGCTTGATCTTCTCGGCTTCGACCGACGGCGTGCGTAGGCCCACCGCCACGTCGTTGGTGATGTAGTTGCCGCCGGCGGTGACCACCGAGGTGTGGACGATCGACCCGTCGACGAACATCGTGATGTCGGTGGTGCCGCCGCCGATGTCGATC
>JAUVBO010000413.1 GCA_030591195.1 Pseudomonadota bacterium | reverse complement strand
GGGAGGGAGAAGTCGGGAGCGATCTGGCCGAGCTTCGGTCCGGCGGCGCCGCGGCAGAGCCCGCCGGTGCGGTCGATGACCACCAGCGCGGCCACCGCGACGACGATCGCCGCACCCTTGAGGAATGGTCGCAGTCGTTGGGAGTCCATCTCTCGCCACAGTCTAGCGCCCGTTGGACCGCGGCGCACCTGCCGGGGGGCGCCCGAGGGACCCTCGATCGTACAAGGGTCATGAACCCCTCGGCCCCGGTCTCCGCCCTGGCGCTCGCCGCGGCGCTCTTGGCCCTCAACGGCGAGGCACGAGGCGCCGAGCCACTCGACCCGCTCTACGACCGGATCGCGGCAGACCTGAAGCGGGGCCGGCCGCTGGTGGTCACGGTCCACGTCGCCCTCTGCGACAACCGGGTGATCCACTGCGGCGGCCGCCGCCTCGGCGACGGCGACCGCCCGGGGCGCAACCTCTACTGGGGCGCCGCCGGTGGCTTTCGCGCCTACTTCGACCGCCAGCGGCGCAGCTACCGGCGGGTGCTGCTCGACGGAGGCGATCGCAAGGTGATCCTCGCCCGGGCGGCGTATCTCCGCCGCATCCGGCGCCCCGGCCCGACCTGGCGTCGTCGCGGCGTGACCCGGCCGTTCGAGGTGCTGGTGATCGGTCTGGCCTACCGTGGCATGCGCATCGGCAGCGCGATGGACGCGCTGGTGCACCAGGTCGCTGCCGAGGGTGGCGTCGCCAGCACGCTGACGATCGCCGGCCGGCAGCTCCCGATCGGCGCTTCGGGTCACCTGGTGGGCTACGCCGGTCACAACCACCTGATGGACGTGGTCAGCTACCGCTTCCCCCGCGTCTCCCGGCGCACACCCCTCGGCTTCTTTGCCCTCGCCTGCTACACCAGCCAGTACCTCGCGGACCACCTGCAGGGCCCGGCGCTCCACGCCCTGCTGCTGACGCGCACCAGGATGTACCCCGGCGCCTTCACCCTCGATGGGCTAGTCCGGGGGGTCAGCGCCGGGGCCAGCGCCCGGGAGGTCTTCCGCCGGGGGGCCGCCTACTACGCGCGCGTCCAGCGGCGACCCGCGCGGCTGATCCGGCGCGCGTTCACCTTTGGTCCGCGGAGCGCCAGGCGCCGCCAGGACTGAGAGCCATGCTGCCCCGGCGGCGCCGCCGGGTACGACGTCCCGAAGCGGTGTCGTCGAAAAGGATCCCTTCGCCTGTAAGCGCCAGCCCGGCCGTGCCGTTAAGGGCGTGGATGACGGAGGAAACGCGATGAACTCGAAGACGATGACCCGGACGACGGCCAGTGTTTCGCTACTCGCAGGCTCGCTGCTGTTGCTCGGCTGTGCGGCCAGCAGCTCCCCGGCGCGGCAGGCTGCCGCCTCGAGCGCCCACCGGGGCGAGGCGCGCGCCCGCGTGGCCTACGCCCCGGCGGCCCCGGCGAGCATCGCGGCGGGGGATCGTGCACCGGCCGCCGAGCCCGTGGGCCGCACGGCCGCCGCGCCGGAGCCGACGGCCCGCACCGAGTCGTCGCTGTCGCCGCCGCCCTCTCCGGCCGAGCGCGCGCCGGCCCCCGAGGCCTCCTCCGCCGAGGCGCGCCAGCAGCGCCCGCCAGCGGGGATCCTCACCGCCGCGTCGGTGGGTGACGTGGACCGGTTCGAGAACTACCTCAGCTACCTCAACCGCCACGGCCGCGAACGCTCTCAGCTCGGCCTGCGGATGGAGCGGCGGGTACGGTTTCGCGTGATCGACCGCATCGGGCGTCCGGTCAACGACGCCCGGGTCGAGGTCAAGCTCGCTGGCGGCTTGCGCGTCGAGGGCCGGACCCACGCCGACGGTTACTGGGACTTCTTCCCCGCCGTCAGCGCCCGGCAGTCGTCCGGTCAGGCGGTGGTGACCGTTCACGCGGGCCAGCAGATCGTCCGCACCCGGGCCCAGATCCCCCACCAGCGCGGCAGCCGCCAGTACATTGTCCGTCTCCCCTACGACGCTGGCCAGCGGCCGCGGATGCTCGATCTCGCGTTCCTGATCGACACCACCGGCAGCATGGGCGACGAGCTGCGCT
The DNA here is from genome assembly GCA_030591195.1 of Pseudomonadota bacterium. The sequence continues at coordinate 2,639 of JAUVBO010000413.1, read as the reverse complement.
ATGTGAACCGCGAGGTGGTCAGCATCGTCCGCCGGGTGCGGGCCACGGTGCCGAACGTCAGCGTCCGCGTCGGCGGGGTCTTCTACCGCGATCGCCAGGACCAGACCCCGCTCCAGCGACTCGGCTTCTCCACCGACGTGCAGCGCTTCAGTCGGGCGATGACGCGGATCCACGCCAGCGGCGGCGGCGACTACCCGGAGGATCTCGAGGCGGGGCTGCAGCAGGCGATGCGCGGGCTCAGCTGGCGCCAGGGCAACGCGGTGCGGGTGCTGGTGGTCATCGCCGATGCGCCGCCCCAGCGCTACTCCGACGCCCGCTACCGCTACGGCGACGCGATGCGCGACGCGGCGGCCCGGGGCATCCGGCTGCTGCCGGTGGCAGCGAGTGGCGCCAACCGCACCGTCGAGTACCTCTTCCGCGCCCTAGGCGCCTTCACCGCCACTCCCTACACCTACCTCACCGACGACTCGGGCGTGGGCAACCCGCACCTCGAGGCCGACACCGACCGGGTGGCAGTGGAGAAGTTCAGTGACCTGCTGGTGCGGATGATCACCTCCGACCTGCGGGGTCAGGGCATGCACGAGCCGGGCGCCTTCGGCCCCCAGTGACCGTCTGAACCGCGGACGTCTGAGCCGCTGACCGCCTCACGAGACCGTCCGGCCGCAAGTCGGCCCACCAAGGAGGATCGCGATGTTCGCTAGCACCCGCTCGCTCTGTCTGTCCCTGTCGCTGGTGATGTTGTTGACGGTCGCCGCGGGCGCGGCCTTCGAGGGCACGGCCGAGGCGGGCGGCTACTACCGCGAGGGCGGCCGCTATCTGCGTTACCCCGACCGCCACCTGCTGATCAACCAGCCCCGGGTGAGGCGCAGCCACCATCGTGAGCTGGCGATCGAGGTCCCGGTGGAGGTGCTCACGCCGCCCCGGGTGGTCAAGCTGCGTGACCCCTACGACACCGACGGCCTGGTCATCGCCGGCGCGGGCCTCGGGGGGCTGGTGATCCGCGCCAACCACCGGACCACCATCGCGTCGACCTACCGGCTGCACCTCGGCCTCGCGGTCGGGGACGCCGAGTTCGCCCTCCGGCTCAACCTCGCTCCCAGGGCGATCAGCCGCGACGACGAGGACGGCGGCGAGATCAAGCTCTCGCTCTTCGCCCCCGGGGCCTCGTTCAACTACCGCTTCTTGCCGATGGCCTATGTCCACCCCGTGGCGGGCGTCGGGATCGAGGCGATCTTCGTCGACCCGAGCGAGGGTAGCGCCGCTACCGCCTTCGCCGCCACCGCGCGGGTCGGCCTCGAGCTGGCCTTCCCGCTGGCGCGATCGGCGCTGGCCCTCGGCATCGACACCACCGGCCACCTACCCTTCGCCCGCGCCGACTCGTTTCCGCTCGACATCTCGTCGATGCTCAGCTTCAGCGCCTACCTCGACTACCGCTTCTGATCTGCGAGGTCAGCCTCCGGCGAGGCTCGCCACCAGATCGTAGTCGCCGCTGTCGGTCACCGTCGCCGAGACCAGCTCGCCGGGCCGGGCGCTGCCGTCGGTGAGGACCACCACGCCGTCGATCTCCGGCGCCTGGCCGTAGAACCGCCCCTGCAGCAGGTACTCGCTCTCGGCGCTCGCGCCGTCGACCAGGACCTCAAGCCGCTGACCGCGGCGGGCAGCGAGCCGGCGTCGGCTGATCTCGCGCTGCAGCTGCATCACCTCGGCCAGGCGCTCCTCGGCGAGCGCGGCCTCGACCGGATCGGTCATCGCGGCTGACTCGGTGTCCTCCTCGGCGGAGAAGGCGAAGGCCCCGACGTGATCGAGCTCGAGCTCGGCGAGCAGGTCGATCAGTGTCTGGTGGGCCTTGCGGGTCTCGCCGGGATGGCCGACTAGCACCGTGGTTCGCAGCGCCACCTCGGGCATCGCGGAGCGCAGCCGCTCGACCGTCCGCCGGACGTCGTCGCCACCGTAGCCCCGTCGCATCCGCTTGAGCAGCTCGTCGTCGGCGTGCTGGATCGGTAGGTCGAGGTAGGGCACGACCTTGCGCGTGGCGGCCATCACCTCGACCAGCCGCTGGCTGACCAGCGTCGGGTACGCGTAGAGCAGTCGGATCCACTGCAGCCGGTCGACGTCGTCGAGGGCCGCGACCAGCCGGGGCAGGTCCGCCTCGCCCGATGGCAGGTCCTGGCCGTAGGCGGTGACGTCCTGGGCGACGAGGATCAGCTCGCGGGCGCCGCGCTCGACCAGCGCCACCGCCTCGTCGGTGAGCGACTCGACGCTGCGGCTGCGCTGGGTGCCGCGCATCAGCGGGATGCTGCAGAAGGCGCAGCGGCGGTCGCAACCCTCGGCGATCTTAACGTAGGCCAGGTGGGCCGCCCCGCCGAGGGCGCGGTCGGGGTAGTCTTCCTCGGCAAGCCCGGTGGGGGCGGACACCGCCAGCCGCGCGTCGCTGTCGCCGGCGAGGATCTGCGCCAGCGCGCGCAGGTCGGCGGTGCCGAGGAAGTGGTCGACCTCGGGGAGCTCCTCGGCCAGCTGGGGGGCGTAGCGCTGGGCGAGGCAGCCGATGGCGATCAGCTGCTCGCAGCGGCCGTCCTGCTTGTGGGCCGCGAGCTCGAGCAGCAGGTCGATCGACTCCTGCTTGGCCGACTCGATGAAGC
>JAUVBO010000909.1 GCA_030591195.1 Pseudomonadota bacterium | reverse complement strand
GGGGGGCGCCCCCGCCCCCCGACTGGTGGGCCGGGGCCATCTTGCCCTCGAGGCCCTTGGCGGCGATCAGGCTGGCGAGCTGGAGCTCGGCGGCGCGCTTGAAGCTCTGGGCCGTGGCGTCCAGCGGCTTGGTCGTCAGGCAGCGCTCCCACTGCGCGGTGTTGTTCCACGAGTCGTCGCGGTGGTGCGAGGGGCAGCTGTCGACGCGGCGCTCGAGCTGGTCGGTGTGCCGCGAGATCTGCTCCAGCCCGTCGGTGCCGACGAACAGCGCCAGCAGCGGATCGACCTGGTCGAGGATCTCGTCGCGCATCGCCCGGCCGCGCTTTTCGACCAGGATCAGGCGCAGGTTGTAGTCGGCGTCCACCGGCCGGCCGCCCTCTGACCGCAGCGAGGCGATGCCCGCCGCCTTGTAGTCCTTGTCGGTGAAGAACAGGCCGGTGTTCTTTTCGATCTCGTTCCAGAACAGCTGCTGGGTCATGCCGTCGGCGGTGATCGTCGCGTTGCCGACGTTGCGGATCTTCTCGTAGTGGAAGCTCATGCCGAGCACCGGCAGCTGCAGGCCGATGTAGAAGCTCGGCCGCCGGGCGAGGCGGTCGACGTTGAGCAGGGTGGTGACGCCGCTGTCCGGCTTGGCGGCGAGCAGCTGGGCGTACCAGAGCACGCCGTTGGAGGCGAGCTGGAGCGCCCGCTCGACCTTGGCGCGCTTGTCTCCCTGGGCCGAGAGGTCGAAGGCCAGCCGGGTGATGGTGTTACGGGTCTTGACCGCGGGGTTCCACTCGATCGCCGCCTTGAACGGCTGGAAGTGCTTGTTGAGCTGGCGCCGGACCTGCTTGTTGGCGAGGTGGGCCAGGTCGATGGTCAGCGGACCGACGTCGATCACGCCGCCGGTGAAGGCCTGAAAGCCCCAGTAGCCGTCGACGGCGAGGCGGAAGTGCATGTTCGGCTCGTCCGCGGTGCCATGCTCGGTGATGCCGACGTCGACCACCAGCTGGTCGCCCTCGTCGCGGAGCATCTGCACGTCGAGCTCGCCGGTGGCGATGACGTGGGCCGCGGCGCTGATCCGGGCGTAGAGCGTCGCCTCGCTGATCGAGGCGATGTAGACCGGGGTCGCGGCGTTGAAGGTGAAGCCGGCGACACCCTTGTGGCTGTGGAGCGCGATCATCTGCCCCGGCTCCATCGCGCGCAGGGCCTCGAGGTTGTCGGGCAGCCCGCCGAGGGCGGCGAGCACCGCCTGGGCCGGGGCGTCGATCAGGGCCTGTCCGAGGTCGCTCATCCGGTCGGCGCTGGCCGCCTGGTCGGCGGCGTAAGGAGCGATGACGGTCGCGTCGATGCCGCGGTCGAGTCCGGTGAAGCCGAAGTCGATCCCGATGTCGCCGGCGGTGGCGCACAGCTTGGGGTTGACCGGGAACTCGAAGCGCGACTCGGCCCAGACGTGGCGTGGGTTTCGCTCGAGGTGGCGCTGGCGCAGGCCGTTGATCCGGGTATAGAGCTCCTCCTCGCCGTAGGCCTGGGTCAGGCCGGCGGTCAGCGAGCGAAGGCTCTTGATCGTGAACGAGTGCTCTGCGCGGTCCTCGAGGGCGTAGATGTCCGTCCTGGCCAGGCGCGGCCGGAACAGATCCAGGCCATCGACGGGCTCGAAGTCGATCAGATCGTTGATCTGCTTGGTCACCAGATCCGCGGTCCACTTCGTGAGATCGCCCGGCTCGAAGGTGCTGGGATCTTTGAAAAGATCGACAAAGCGGCTCGCGACTTTGCCATCGCACTTGCCGTCGCAGGTGTCGTCGGGTCCCGTGGCCACCGGGCCGCAGGAAAGGGTCGAGGCAACAAGAATCCCTGTCAGCGTCGCCCCCAGGCGAAGCCCGTCCGTTCGAATCGTCATGTAATCCCCTCCGAAACAGTTGCTTTGCAAGCCTCGGGCCGAGGCTCCGCCAGCCAAAACCACAATCATCATGGCTGCCGCCGGGGCTTGCGGGTGACTGCTCTAGCCACCGGGTTGGCGGCAATCGTCGAGGTCGCCGGCGCTAGCGAAGGGCAAAGCGCAGGCCCAGGGTGCATCGCCCTGGCTCGATCGACAGGCGGATCAGCCGATCAGGGAAATGAGGCCCCGGCCGGGCGAGCTGGCGCGCTGACGACAGCAGGAGCTCGATCGTCGAGGCGACGACCGCCCCGGCCGAGGCACCGAGGAGATCCCAGGCGAGGTCGGCGGCGGAGAAGCGGTTGCCGGGCTGGCTGGCGTCGTGGATCTCCTTGGCCACGCCCGGTAGCAGAGCCGCCGGGACGGCGATCAGCACCCGCAGCAGGCGGTCCTCGAGCAGCAGCGACGAGGCGACGTTGGCGCCGGCGCCGAGGCCCACGCTGACGCCGAAGTGCAGGCGCTTGTCAGCGGCGACCCGCGCCGTCGCCATCCTGGACGGCAGGCCGAGCGCTAGCAGCGCCGCCAGCACCACCGCCACGCGGAGGCCACGGGGCGCGTCGGGTGTCACAAGAGGCCGTGACGCGCCTGGCGAATTCTCGTACATTGTTCGACGCTCTGTCCGGTGTTGAGTGTCTGACTGAATGGTATCACCAGCGACAACCGATCGGATCTGCAGGCTGCTCCAGGTAATGGGGCTCGGCGTCTTGCTCGTCGGCGTTGCGGCGCTGCTCTACGGCGCGGGCATCGACAGCTTTCGCAGCCTGAAGATCGCCGGCCTCTGGTACTTGGGAGGCCAGCTCGGGGGCAACCCGCTCCTCACGGTTGTGCTCGTCGGCGCCGTGCTCTCGGCGGTGTCGTTGACGGTTGTCTCCGTGCGGGCAACAAGCGCCTACCGCGAGGACGTCGCCCGCGGG
>JAUVBO010000175.1 GCA_030591195.1 Pseudomonadota bacterium | reverse complement strand
TTTCTGGCGGTCTTCATCTTCCTCGTGCTCGTCGTCGACCTCGGCACCCGGGGGCAAGTCGTCGCGCAGCAGGGCAACTTCTCGCTTCAGGATGACCAGGACCGACAGCTCGAGACCGGCAAGCCAGTGACCATCGGCGCCGCTCGACTGCAGACCGGCAGGCCACCAGCCAAGCTGCCGCCGCCGCCGCTGCCGCTGCCGCTGCCGCAGGCGATGCGCACGGTGGTGATCACACCCAAGCTAATCGCTGCCGGCAAGAAGCTCTTTGGCGCCGACTGCGCCATCTGCCACGGCCCGCAGGCCCGAGGTCGAGCCGGCTTCGCGCCGCGCCTTCGCAGCCAGACCTACCTCGCCGCGGTCAGCGACGACCAGCTGCTGCGCAGCATCAAGCTCGGCCGGCCCGGCACGACGATGATCCCGTGGCAGCGCAACCACGACGACACGCAGCTCGCGGCCGTGGTCGCCTACATCCGCTCGCTCGGCAAGGTCGCCCCCGCCACCCTCGACGAGGGACCGCTCAAGGGCGACGTCGCGCTCGGAGGCGAGCTCTACCGGCGCGTCTGCAGCGGCTGCCACGGCAAGACCGGCGCCGGCTACCAGGAGACGGCCAACGGCACCGGCGTCGGCCGCAAGGCCTACCTGGACACGGTGACCGACGGCTTCTTGCGCTACGTGCTCAAGCACGGCAAGAGCGGCACGCGGATGCGCGCCTTCGGCACCGGCGAGGCGGCGCTGGTCCGGCTCTCGCCGCGGCAGATCGAGGGGCTGATCGCTTACCTCCGCCACAGCGCCTGGTAGCAGGCGGCATCTGATCGAGTGGTGACGCGCCAGAGGCTCCTCGAGGGCGGGCCGTGTATAATGGCCGAGATCATGCTCCACCACACCAAGTGCTCCGGCTGCGGCGCTCGCAACAGCATCCCGGCCACCGGGCTGACGATGGTCTGCGAGTACTGTGGCTTCAGCCGGCCGGTTCCCGACGCCGAGAAGCGGCGCAAGAAGATCGAGCGGGCGGAGGCGCGGCAGCGAAAGCAGGCCCAGGCCCAGGCGCGGACCGCCAGCCGCCTGGCGAGTCACCGGGAGGTCCCGCGCCGCAGCTCGGTGGGCAAGTGGATCGGGCTGGTGATCTTGCTCGTCGTCCTCGGACCGATCATCAGCGTGCTGGTGCAGACCGGCTCGGTGGTCCGCACCTTCAGGCGTCTCGCCGGCAGCAGCCATCGCGGCGACGCGACCGGGAGCGCGGCGGTGAGCATCGACCGCACCGCCCAGCGCCACTTCGACCGTGGCGCGAAGTCGCTGCGCGGCGAGAGTTACATCCAGCAAGGCGGCGCGCGGAGCGGCGACACAGCGGACCCCCTGGTGCTCGACGTCGCCCAGGGAACCTGCTACGCGCTGCTCGTCGCGAGCCGACAGCAGATCGAGGTCGTGCGCTTGGTGGTGCCGAGCGAGCCGGTGACGGCGCAGCCCAGGCGGTTCGCCAAGCACCGAGTGGTGGCCCGCTACTGCCCTGACGACAGCGGGAAGATCAGGGCCACGGTCACCCTGCGCCGCAGCGGCACCTATGCCTGGGCGCTCTTCTCCCGGCCCTTCGACGCCACGGGCAAGCGGGCCAGACCCGCGCCTCGGCGCCGCCCGAGCCAGTCATACGGGAGCCGCCCGAGCCCGCGCCGTCCGCGACGCCAGCCGCCGCGGAAGTCTCCCCGGCCCCGCAAGACCCCGGAGCGACAGGCCTGGACACCGCACGAGGAGTATTAGTCGGTGGGCTCGACACCGGAGGCCGACAGCGTGATACTGGATCGTTCGATGACGGAGGAGTCTGCTCGATGAGAATCGGCGGTGCGGACATCGTGGTTCGGCTGCAGCAGTGCTGTGATGACCGCGCCCCAGCGGTGATCATCTCGCTGACCAACACGGTGGTCTGCAAGGGACGCTTCGCCTCGATCACCAAGATGGGCGACAGCATCGTCTTCCAGTTCATGGAGACGCCACCGGTGGAGTTCGAGCCGCTGTCGATCTGCTGCGTCTCCTACGTCCAGGGTGGCCGCGGATGGCTCTGCGTCACCTCCGTGCGAGAGTTCTGGCACGCCGACGATGAGAGCGAGCACGTGCGCCTCGCCGTCCGCACACCCGAGAGCCTGATCGCCACCGAGGCACGCCAGTCGCTGCGGGTCCCGATCCTGCCCGAGTCGGGCCTCGGCGTGCAAATCCACGCGGAGCACGGCGAGCTGAGGGCGCCGAAGGCGGTCAACGTCAGCCTCGGCGGAATGCTGGTCAGGGTCGCACCGGAGACCCCCCCCCTCGAGATCGGCGCGCGGCTGACGGTGGATCTGTGGCTCGGCGCCGACGAGCTGACCGTCAAGGCCGTGGTCCAGCGCAGGGACGAGGGAGGCTACGGCCTGCGCTTTCCGGCGTTCTTCCCCCACGACAGCGCCCACCTACCAGAGCCCTTCCGCAACATCGTCCGCGCCCTCGAGAAGCGCTGGTTGCGCGAGCGACGCGCCAGCCACCGGCACCTCAAGGGAGATTGACCTAAGCGTCCGCCGGGCGGCAATTCGCCCCCCCAGGGCAGCCCGGCTAGACTAGAATATTGGACGGGGGAGAGGACCTATGCTCGGTGGACTGATCGGCTTCATCGTCGGCGCGGTGCTGGGGGTGGCGACCCTCGGCAAGGTCGGCGCGCTGATCGGCGCGATCATTGGCGGCAGCATCGGCTACCTCGGCGTGGTGGTGGTCCGGCGCCGCGACAACCCCCGGTTCCAGACCTCGATCGCCGTCGAGATCCTCGACAACCCGCCGATCTACGCCGAGGCGACGAACCTCAGCATGGGCGGAATGGGGCTGACCCTGAGCAAGACCCTGACCGAGGGTGCCGACTACGAGTTCGAGTTTCAGCTGGTGACCACGGGGAACATCGACATCCCGCCCCGGCTGCTGATCCGCGGCACGGTGATGTGGGTCGTTCCCGGCGTCAAGGACAAGACCCACGACGTCGGCGTCCGCTTCAAGCCCCTCACCCCCGATCAGCGCCAGCTCCTCGGCCGCTATATCGAGCCGCTGATCGAGTAGCAACCACCAAGCGAGGCACGGGCGATGCACGAGCTGACCACCTTCCGTTTCCCCACCGAGATCCGCTTCGGCGCGGGCTCACGCGCTGCGCTCGCTGAGCTCGCCAGCCAGCACGACGTCGAGCGTCCGCTGCTGGTCACCGACGGCGGCATGGTCGCCACCGATGCTTACCGCCTGGTGGCGATCGAGCTCGACCGCCTCTGGCCGGACGCCTGGCGCCGCTACGACGGGATCCGCGAAAACCCCTCCGCCCCGGAAGTCGAGGTCGGGCTGCAGCACTACCTCGACGGCAAGTGCGACGCTGTCATCGGCTTCGGCGGAGGATCGGCGATCGACGGCGCCAAGGCGCTGCTGTTGAAGATCGCCGCTCCGGAGACCGCCCTCGAGGCGATCGACCTGGGGACGCTCCCCGAGCTGATCGCCCCGTTCTGCGCGATTCCGACCACCGCTGGCACCGGATCGGAGGTCGGCCGGTCGACCGTGGTCACGATCCCAGCCCTCGGCCGCAAGGTGGTCCTCGGCGCCCCGGCGCTGCTGCCCCGGATCGCCCTGCTCGACCCGGAGCTGACCATCGGGCTGCCACCGCTGCTGACGGCGGCCACCGGCATGGACGCGATGACCCACGCCATCGAGGCCTTCGTCTGCCCGGTGTTCCACCCGATGTGTGACGGGATCGCGCTCGAGGCGATCTACCGGATCAGGCGCTTTCTGCGCCGTGCTGTCGAGCACGGAGGTGACCTCGAAGCCCGCGGCGAGCTGCTCGTCGCCGCTGCGATGGGCGCGGTGGCGTTCCAGAAAGACCTCGGGGCCGCCCACTCGCTGGCACACCCGCTCTCGACCGAGTTTGGCCTCAACCACGGCCTGGCCAACGCCGTGGTCCTCCCGGCGGTGATCCGTTTCAACGGTGAGGCGGACAGCGACCAGTACGCACGCGTTGCCCAGGCCCTGGGCCTGGCGCTCGACGGCTACCGCTCCGATCCCGCGAAGGCGGTGGCGGATGAGATCGAAGCGCTCGAGCGAGAGATCGCGCTGCCCCCGCGACTGCGCGGCCTCAACGTCCCGGAGGAGAGCCTGCCAATGCTGGCCGACAAGGCGTTCGAGGATGGCTGCCACCTGAGCAACCCGCGGCCCTGCACCCGCGACGATCTGCTCCGGCTCTACCGCGAGGCGTGGTAGGGCCAACCGCCTCACCGACGAAAGGAAAGAGTGATGAACCTCGCCGGCGCCGGCGTCGCGCTCCCCGAGTGGTTCACTCCCGAGATCGACACCGTGGTGGTCGCTTTCCCCGACGTGCCCGGTCGACTGCTGGGCAAGCGGCTGACCCGCGACCACTTCCTCGAGCAGGTGCTCGCCGAAGGCTCCAGCGTCTGCAACTACCTGCTGACGGCGGACATCGAGATGAACCCGCTCGACGGCTTCGACCTGGCCAACTGGGACAAGGGATACGGCGACTTCCAGGTCGTCGTCGACGCCGGGACGCTGCGCCGAATCCCCTGGCTGCCGGGGACCGCGCTGGTGCTCGGCGATCTGCACCACGAGGACGGCCAGCCGGTGGCCGAGGCTCCGCGGACGCTGCTCCGACGGCAGCTCGAACGCCTCGCAGGCCGCGGGCTCTCGGCCCTCGTCGCCTCGGAGCTCGAGTTCTACCTCTTCCACGAGACCTACCGCTCAGCGAGCGAGAAGCGCTACGCCGGCCTGGTGCCGAGCTCCGACTATCTGATCGACTACCACCTGCTCCAGACCAGCCGCGACGAGCAGGTCCTCGGCCGGGCGCGCAACGAGATGTGCGCCGCCAACATCCCCGTGGAGGGCAGCAAGGGTGAGTGGGGAAAGGGCCAGCACGAGCTCAACCTCCGCTATGCCGAGGCGATGGAGATGGCGGACCGGCACGTGGTGTTCAAGCAGGGGCTGAAGGAGATCGCCGCCCAGGAGCAGCGTGCGGTGACCTTCATGGCCAAGCCATCCACCGCCGACGCCGGCAGCAGCTGCCACATCCACACCAGCCTCTGGGACGCCTCGAGGCAGCGGAACCGCTTCGCCGACGGCGACGGGCAGAGCGAGCTCTTTCGCCAGTTCCTCGGCGGTCTGCTGGCCTACTCGCGCGAGCTCTCGTTGTTCTCGGCACCGACGATCAACTCCTACAAGCGCTACCAGGTCGCGTCCTGGGCTCCGACCTCCATCGCCTGGTCCTTCGACAACCGCACCACCGGCTTCCGCGTCGTCGGCCGCGGCCCCTCGCTTCGCATCGAGAACCGGATGCCTGGCGCCGACGCAAACCCGTACCTCGCCTACGCGGCCACGGTGGCCGCCGGGCTCAAGGGTATCGAGCAGGGGCTGGACTGCGGCGAGGCCTTCCGCGGCAACGCCTACGTCGCCGAGCACCTCGAGCGGCTGCCCGCCTCGCTGTCCGCCGCTGCGGAGCTCTTCGCTGCCAGCGAGCTGGCTCGCGAGGCCTTCGGCGACGAGGTGGTCGCGTTCTACCTCCAGACGGCCAGGCGCGAGGTCGAGGCCTGCCGGCGGGAGGTGACGGACTGGGAACGCGCGCGCTACTTCGAACGCATCTGAACCTCGACGGGGCAAAGGGCGCTCGAGGTTCGATCGCGGCGCCAGTGTGCCGCTGGGATGGGTGGACATGTGGCTGGTCAAGCAGTTCATCGACATCTTCCGAGCGCCCGCTGCGCTGTTCAAGCTGAGCGGACGCGGCGTCGCCCTGCTGCTGCTCTACCTGTTCTTCGCCGCCGCGCTGCTCGCCGCGGTCGGCGGCCTGCTGGTCAGTAACCAGGAGAACCTGCGGGGGCTGCTCTGCGCTTACCTCCTGCCCGAGAGCTGGCGCTTCGCCGGAGACCTGCTGATCAAGCATTTCCTCGCCAGCCAGACCAAGGAGGTGCTGATCAACGCCAGCGCCAGCGGCACCCTAGTGCTGGTCTCGGTGCTGCTCTTCCCGCTGAAGGAGAAGCTCTCGCTGACCTTCGAGCGGGACGCGGAGCTGACCGATGATCCCGTCGACGAGTTCCCGCTCTGGTTCCAGGGTCTCGAGGAGCTCAAGCTAGTCCTGCTCTACCTCACCGGGTTCATGCTGATCTTTTGGATCGGCTACCACCCCGACCCGACACGCAAGCTGATCGCCACCAGCTGCAGCTACGCCTTCCTCTTCTTCAGCTTCTCCATCGACTTCATCTCGCCGCTGCTCCAGCGCCACCGGGTCCGCTACTCGCAGATCATCAAGGTCTTGCTGAAGCACCCGATCGCCGCGGCTGGCTTCGGCGCGATGTTCGCCCTTCCCGCGGTCCTGGTTGGCCTCTACCTGAAGAAGGCCCCGGACACCGACCTGACCACCGCCGTGGCCATGCTCT
>JAUVBO010000773.1 GCA_030591195.1 Pseudomonadota bacterium | reverse complement strand
GCCCCGCGGGCGGGTCAAGGTGCTCGACTTTGGGCTGGTCAAGCCCTACGAGCGCTCGGAGGAGTTCGTCACCATCACCACCGGCGGCATCGCCTTCGGCACGCCGTGGTACATGTCGCCCGAGCAGGCGAGCTTCAAGTCGCTCGATCCGCGCAGCGACGTCTACTCCCTCGGCATCATCCTCTACGAGTTGTTCGTCGGCCGCCCCCCGTTCGTCGGCGACAACCCGCTGGAGATCATCGAGGCCCATCTCCACGCCAAGGTGCCGATCCCGTCGTCTCTCGAGCCGCCGGTGAAGATCCCGGCCGGCGTCGAGATGATGCTGCTCAAGGCGCTGGCCAAGGACCGCGACGAGCGGCACCAGTCGATGGCCGAGCTGATGGATGACCTCTACACCCAGGCTCAGCGCGCGGGTGTTCCGTTGACCGATCTGGAGGTTCCCCTGTCGCAGATCGGTCGCGCGGACACCGAGGCAGACTCCGAGCAGGCCAAGGTGCTCGCCGCTGCCAGGACCCAGGCCTCGGTGGCGGCCAGGGCGCCAGACAACGACTGGACAGTCAAGCTGAGCTCGCCCGAGCCCGAGCTCGCCGCCGTCCGTGCGATGATCCTGGAGCGGCGCGAGGGGCTGGTCGAGCGGATCATCGACGAGTTGCAGAACACGATCCCGCGCTACCGGACCCTCGACGTCGAGAACCTCCGGCGCACGGTCGGCGTGCTGGTCGACGGCGCGGCCGGCTTCCTCGGCGCCGAGGTGCCCGAGGGCCTCGGCGACGAGGTCCGCAAGCTGACGTCGGATCGGGCGACCCAGCAGTTCAGCCTGACCGAGATGATCGGCGCGCTGTGGATGGGCTACGCGGTGGCGAAGCCGCTGCTGCAGGACGTCGTCGACCGCGACTTCGACCGCTACGTTCAGCTCGAGGAGCTCGTCGATCGGCGCACGCTGCCCTTCATGCTCAAGATCATCGAGCACCACATCGCCCAGCAGCACGCCAAGATGATAGAGGTCAACGAGGCGCTCGCCAGCCGCAACGAGGAGCTCGAGCAGCTGCGGCTCAAGCTCGCCGAGGAGATGCGGCAGACCTCGAGTCAGCTGGCCGAGGCCGAGCAGGTCAAGGCGCGGGTCACCGACGTGATCTCCCAGGGGTTGATGCTGATCGAGCGCGGCACCCGGCGGCTGCTGATGTTCAACAAGGCGATGGAGAAGCTCACCGGCCTCAACGCCGGCCAGCTGCTCGACCGGCCGATGGACGAGATGATCAGCTTCGTCGAGGGCGTGCCGTTCTCCGAGTTCGTCGAGCAGATCCGAATCCACGGCGAGGTCGGGCTGCGCAAGCTGCGGCTGCGGCTGGCCAACGGTGTCGAGCGGGCGGTCTATGTTCGTGGCCAGGCGTTCCTCAACGCCAAGATGGAGCACACCGGCACCCTGTTCGTGGTCGACGACGTCACCGAGCGCGAGCAAATCATCGACAGCTTCAGCCGCTACGTCTCCCGCGACGTGGTCCAGCGGGTGCTGCGGCAGGGCAAGGCGCTAACGTCGGACGGCGAGCCACGGTGGGCGGTGCTGCTGGCGGTCAACATCTGCGACTTTCGCACCGCGATCAAGGGCATGAAGAGCCCGGAGGTGGTGCAGTACCTCAACGACTACGTCCGGACCGTGGGCGACTCGGTGTTTCACCACGGTGGGATGATCGACACCGTCGGCGCCGACGGCATCCTCGTCTACTTCGCCGGCCTGCAGAAGACCTGCGCGCCGGCCCTCGCCGCGGCCAAGGAAGCGGTGGCGCGCCTCGAGGGGATCAACCAGGAGCGCGAGAAGCAGGGCAAGCCGGCGATCAACGCCGGTATCGGCCTCCACGCCGGTGAGGTGCTGGTGGTCAACGTCGGTGGCGAGCGGCGGATGGTCCACACGGTGATCGGCGAAGCGGCTCAGGTGGCCCTCGCCCTGCGCGACGTGGCCTCGCCCGGCGAGGTGCTGATCACCGAGGACGTGCGGCAGGCCGCCGGCGAGGAGATCCAGGTCGAGCCTGGCCCGGTGGTGCAGGTCAGCGGCCAGGACGCGCCCCTCGAGGTGCTGCGGGTGATCTTCGAGGCGACACCGGTGACCAGGCCGGTGACAGCCCAGGTCAAGCCCCCTGAAAACAAGCGTGGTTCGTGAGCAGCGCAGTTGTTTCGGGCGTGGACCGAGCGAAGCGAGGAAAACGACGCTCTTGCGAGCGAGGCGGCTTTGCGAAAGCCCCCTGAGTGATCAGGGGATGAGCTCGAGGGTCAGCTCTCCGATGGGGTCGTTCGGGCCGCTGATCGCCAGCTCGTAACGGTCGGCAGCCAGGTCGGTGAACCCGGCCACGCCCTCGCGGACGCGCACGGACTCGAGGAGCTTGCCGCGTCGGCGGAGCTCGGCCCGGCCGCCATCGAGCCGCTGGCCATCGCGGCGCAGCTCGAGCCGGAGGTCCACCCCGTGGCTCGGAACGCTCTCGACCTTGATCACCGCGTCCCAGTCGCCGAAGCGGCGCTCGAATTGGTAGAAGCTGTCGCGGCCGGCAGGGTGGTCTGACAGGGGGCCGCCGCGGGTCGCCATCGCCAGCGGGGCGAGGGCCACGGGGTCGTCCGTGCCGCGCAGCCAGCGCATCACACCCTGGGCGACGCTGAAGACCAGCCGGGCGGCGCGGCCAGCAGTGGCGTCGGCTGCTTCAGCCTCCATGTCGGGCACGAGGCGGGTGCGCCGGTCGAACTGCTCCAGCACCTCTCGCAGGACCTCCACCCGGTCGGCGCTGTAGGGGCAGCGCTCGAGTAGCTGCTCGACCTCCCGCCGCTCGTCAGGAGGGAGCTGGTCCTCGATCAACAGCAGCAGGCGGTCATCACTCGGCTCGTCGGGGGTCGGCTCGGGCAGGGGACGACCGATCCGAATGCGGCGTAGGGCTCGCGTCAGCTGCTGATCAAGCTTGTCTCGTTGGCCTTCGTTCCTCATGACTTCACTGGGGTGATACGCAACGCTGTGGGCACTCCTTCCACGGATTGTTGCCCCGATCCACAATCGGGGCAGGGCGCCCATTTGTCGAACATCAAACGATTTTCATCCCTTCGACCGCCCGCTTCAGGCTCGCGCGGACCTTGTTCTTGCGGCTGTAGACGGTGTTGACGCTGATGCCGAGGAGCTGGGCGATCTCGTCGGGCGAGCGCTGTTCCTGGTAATAGAAGCGCAGAAATAGCTGTTCCCCT
>JAUVBO010000710.1 GCA_030591195.1 Pseudomonadota bacterium | reverse complement strand
GGCCTCGTTGTAGATCCCCGTGAACGCCGTGCCGTCTTCCTGACAGTAGCCCTGACCAACAGGTACGCCGCTGGCGGCGCCGCCAGAGGCGTACCGGGGCTGGTCGGCGTCGTCGACCCGGCCCTTTGCCACCACCGAGCCGATGATGCCGAGGACCACACCAGCGGTGGCCACGCCCGCCGCTGCCCACGAGGGCCAGGCCCCGCGGCCGAGCTTGATGTCGGCGGTCAGCAGCTGGTCGTCGCCGAAGTCGAAGGCCCCGCGCCAGACCCGTCGCTCGGGGTGACGGATGGTGACCTTCTGCGATCCCATCGGCACCGGAGCGCGCTCGATCGGGGTCGTGCCGAGCTTGTAGGCGCCGACGGTGACCGCCGCCCCGTCAGGACCGGTGCGCATCGTCAGCAGTCCGCCCCGCATCCTGGCGGACACGGCGTTCGGCTGACCGGCGGCCACGGTGACGGCTTGAGTGAAGGGCTTGAAGCCCGGCAGGGTAATCGTGACGCTGTAGCTGCCGGGCGGCTTGGCGATCTCGAGCGGCGTCTGACCCTCGACACGGGTGCCGTCGATCTCCACCACCGCGCCTGGCGGCACGCTCTGGATTCGCATCCCGAGCTGCAGCCTGGCGTCGACGTTGACCGGTCCCTTGGTGACGGTCAGGGCTTCCTCGTGGGTCTTGTAGCCGGCGAGCCGGACATAGACCTTCTGCTCACCGGGCGGGATGCTCCCCTTGTAGGGGGTCTTTCCGACGGCCGGTGAGTCGGGGGTGCCGAAGTGCACGTCGGCGCCGGTGGGGCTCGAGGTTACCGTCAGCCCGACCTCCATTGCCAGGTCGAGGGTCACGCTCCTCTTCGCGGTGATGTTGAACTGGCGGGTTGTCGTCTGGTAGCCGGCGAGCTTGAGGATCGCGATGTGCTTGCCGGGCTCGATGGTGCCATCGAAGGGGGTCGTGCCGACCTGCCCCGCGGCCTCGGCGTCGAAGTAGACCTTGGCCCCGGGAGGGGTGGAGGTGATCGAGACCCGCGTCTGGACGATGATCTCGAGGTCCTTGAGGGTCGAGCTGATCTTCTGTAGGTCCTTCGCCTTGGGGTATTTCTTGACGTACGCCTCGAGCAGCACCTTGGCCTGTTGGTGCTGCGACAGCTTCATCTTGCAGAAGGCCATACTGCGCAGGAAGACCGGCGACTTGTCCTGGCCTTCCTTGTAGACCCCGAACGCCTCGGCGTAGCGTCCGGCGGCGAAGAGCTGGTTCCCCTTGGCCAGCAGCTGACGGGGGTTCTGCGCGAGCGCGTCGCTGGCGCAGATGAGCAGTCCCAGCCCCAGGACGACAAGGAAGACGGTTTTCTGGCGGCGCATGTCACCTCTGCTCTGCGCATGCCGTCTAGTGCACGCGCTCGATTCGATCGGCTTCGACGACGTCCCCGTCGCCGCGTCTCGATTGTGCCACAACTGGGTCGGAATGTTGGCGAAAACAGCGGCGCGAAGGCGCGAGCTAGCGGATCAGATTCGTCAGGCGGGCGACATCGCGCAGACCGGCGCGGGCCTTGCCTGCCAGCTTGCCGCGTGGGGCCCGTCGCAAGTACTGCTTGAAGTAGACCTTGGCCCGGCGGAGGTGAGATCGGGCCAGGCGGCGTTTCTTGCGATGCTTCAGCGCTGCCTTGAGGTGGACCAGGCCGAAGTCGCAAAGCACCGGGGGGCGGTTCATGCTGCGGCGTGCCAGCGTCAGGTGGCGCAGCGCGGCGCGGAACCGTCCGCGCCGCTTGTGCGTCTCGGCGCGAGTGATGTGGTATTTGTACCGGTCGACCCTCGTTGAGTCGTCGACGAAGAGCGGCTTGCCAGCGTCGTTCGCCTTCTTCCTCAGTGGTGCCTTGCGCCCCTCGGGCAGCGGCGCTGGCGCGATCTTCAGCCTCTCTCCGCTGTCGACCGTTCCCTCGCGCGGGACCGTGGCCAGGCCGATCGCGGCAGCTGCGCGGACCGCTGGGTCCGGGTCTCTGGTCAGCTGGCGAAGCAACCCGGCGAACGCCCGGTAGCTAGAGCGTCTGCGCGAGCGGCCGGCGAGGCGGGCGAGCCCGCGAGCCGCGGCCCGCCGGACGGTGACATCGGGGTCGCGGCTGCCCCGGCGCAGGAGCTTGAGCGCTTGCTTCGGCCCGAGCAACTCGATCACCTCGAGCGCGGCCACGCGGCTGAGAGGATCCTTGGCGCGCGCGAGCAGCGTCAGGCGCGATGTCTGCGATACGCCGAGCTTCGAGAGGGCCCGCAGTGCTTCGTGGCCCCGGGGACCGCTCTCGCGGGCCGCCTTCCGCAGCGCGGCGACGCCCGCCCTCGACCCGCGACGCGCCAGCTGCAGGGCCGCGGCCCGGCGTACGGCCGGGGACGGGTCCTTCAGCGCGGCCGTCAATATCGGCTTGATCTGAGGACTCTTCCAGCGACCGAGGGCCTCCACCGCCAGGGCGCGGAGCTTGGGGCTGCGCAGCCGCGCGGCGCGCCTGAGGTCCGCCAGGTGCCGCGTGTCACCGAGGGCCAGCAGCTGACCGGCGGCGATGATCCCTACTCGCGTGTCGCGGTCGCGGACGGCGGTCGACAGGGCGGCCCGGGCGGTCTTGGCCTCAGGGCCCTGGATCCCGCTGAGGGCGTTGGCTGCCGTCGCGCGACCCTCGGCCGACTCATCGGTCTGCGCCACCGTGAGGATCTTCACCGCACGCTTGGATTTCTTGCGCAGCTTGCCGATCCGCGCGACCGCCGCGGCGCGGATCCGGGCGTCGCTGTCGCGTAGCGCCCAGCCGAGCAGCTCCACGGCGAGCTCGGGATCCATCTCGGAGGTGACGCCGATGGCGGCGTGGCGCATCGCCCGGTCGCCGCGCGCGAGCGCGGCGAAGACCCAGCTCTGGCTGCGTCGGATCAGCTGGGTGGGCATCAACGCGAGGATCTGCGCCAGCGACTCGGCCGCGGCCATGCGCACGGCCAGCTTGTCGTCGTCGAGCGCCTCGGCCAGGGGGGGCAGGGCGCTCTTGTCGGCGACGGCGCCGAGCCCGCTGGCCGCGAGGGCGCGGGTCCTCGGGTCCTTGGCGCGCACTGCGTCCATTAGCTGGTCGAGGGCCGAGTAGTCGCCGAAGGAGGCGAGGATCCGCGCCGCCACCAGGCGCGTCTGCAGGCTCGCCTTCTCCACCAGTAGTCGCAGGGTGGTCAGGGCGGCCTCGCTGCCGAGCTGGGCCAGCGCCTCGGCGCAACCGAGCTGGACCAGGGGCTTGTCATCGTGTTGGAGCCCCTCGCGAAGCGACCGACGCGCCTTGGCGTGGCCCAGCCGCGCCGCCATCCCCATGGCGGCTACCACCGCTGGTTGCTCGGTAATCTCGACCCTGGAGACAACCTCGAGCACCGCCGGCAGTGCGCGCTTGTCGCCAGCTGCACCGAGGGCGAGCGCGGCCGAGACCCGCACCGGCTTCT
>JAUVBO010000680.1 GCA_030591195.1 Pseudomonadota bacterium | reverse complement strand
GTGGGACCGGCGTCTGGAAGCACTCGTTGACCGCGATGTTGCCCCGGGAGTCAGGCTCGATGCCGAGCGCCTCGAGGCCCAGGGTGTCCGAGTTGCCCGTCCGCCCGTTGGCCCAGAGCAACGCGTCGGCGCGCATCTTCTTGCCGGACTTGAGGTGCATCACCACCGCGTCGTCGTCAGCCTCGACCCGCTCGCACTCCTCACTGTTGCGGATCATCACCCCCTGGTCGCGCAGGTGGTAGGCCAGCGCGTCGATGATCTCGTCGTCGAGGAACGACAGCAGCTTGGTGCGGGTGTTGACCAGGTTCACCTTGACGCCGAGGTTACGGAACATCGAGGCGTACTCGCAGCCCACCACGCCCGCGCCGTAGACCAGCAGCGTCTGCGGGGTGTAGGTCAGCTGCAGGATCGTGTCCGAGTCGAAGATCCGCGGGTGGTCGAAGTCGACGTTCGGTGGGTGATAGGGGCGCGAGCCGGGGGCGAGGACGAAGGTGTCGGCGGTGTAGCGCTGGGTGTCGTTGCTCTGGCCGTCGACGACGATCGTCTGCGGGTCGATGAAGCGCGCGTGGCCCCAGATCACGTCGACGCGGTTTCGCTCGTAGAATCCGCGGCGCATGTCGGCCTGGGCGCCGACCACCGAGCCAGCCGTCCGCGCCAGCTCAGGAAACGCCGGGTGGACCTTCTGCATCGCCTCCTGGAGCAGCGGGTTGCGCCGGAACTCCATCATCGCCCAGACGGCGTAGCGCAGCGCCTTGGAGGGGATCGTGTTCCAGTGGGTGCAGCCGCCCCCGACCTGCTCGTAGCGCTCGACCACCGCCACCTGCTTGCCGCCCTTGACCGCCTGCATCGCCGCGCCCTCGCCGCCCGGGCCGGTGCCGACGACGATCACGTCGAAGTGGTGCTGCGAGGGGGCTGGGGTGTCTGGCATCGGTGCTCGCTGTCCCTGTGGATCCGGCGATTACTACGAACCACCGGCGGCGATCGTTTCAGCGGCGCTCCTCGACCTTGGTGATCTCGAGCTGGTCGACGATCCTGAAGCTGACCGCGATCTCCACCTTCGGCGTGGAGGTCGTCTCCAATATCACCTGGACCAGCTGTGCGCCAGGGATCTCGCGGATGGCGTCGTCGGTCGACTTGATGCCGTGGGTGGTGGAGACGAAGCGCCAGGCCGCGTTGACCCGGGCGAAGTAGATCACCTCGATCACCGGCCCTCCGGCGCAGTCCTCGTCCTGCTGCTCGACGGTCAGCACCGGCTCGCCCGAGCGGTCCTCGCCGCTCTGGACCGTGCAGGTCGGCGGGTCGGCGGAGCGGTCGACGGTGACCGAGGCCGCGGCACAGACCTGGCTGTCGAAGGGCGCTTGCTGCGGCGAGCAGGCGATCACCAGCGGCGGCGCCGGCTGGTCGACGGTGGTGTAGCCGTCGACGGTCAGACCGGTGTCGGCCTCGGGGCTGACCTTGCTGTCGACTGTCGCGTCGGGCGTGGCCGGGTCCTCGTCGGTCCAGCAGCCAGCGGCGAGCACTCCGGTCAGGATCAGCAGGGCGAGTCGATCTGGACGTGGTATCAGCATGGCCTGGGCATTATAGCCCGCCGCCCGCCTAATCCCAGACGAAGAGCCCCCGGACGCCGCGGTACAGCGGTATGCTTGGTCGCGCGGCGTTGCTCTGACTGCAAGAGGAGGTCGAGCCGATGGACATCGGGATACCCAAGGAAACTCGAGACCAGGATCAGCGGGTGGGCCTTGGCGTCAACTCCGTGGCGCAGCTCTGCGGCCGGGGCCATGACGTCTACGTCCAGACCGGAGCGGGGGAGGGGGCCGGGTTCGCCGACGGGGACTACGTCGCCGCCGGGGCGCTGATCGCCTACTCGGCCGAGGAGGTCTACAAGCGGGCGCGGATGATCTGCCGGGTTGCGACCCCATCTCTTGACGAGATCGCCGAGATGGAGCCGGGGCAGATCGTCTGCGGCTTTGCCCACCTGTCCGCCGCCTCCCGCGAGCGGATGAGGCTGCTGCTCGAGCGCAAGGTCACGGTCGTGGCCTACGAGATGCTGCGCGAGCGCCAGGGCAGCCGGCCGATCCTGCGGACAATGAGCGAGATCGCCGGGCGGCTCGTGCCCCAGATCGCGGCTCGCCTGCTCGAGAGCCCCGCCGGCCGCGGGCTGCTGCTCAGCGGCATCCCCGGGCTCCCCGCCGCCGAGGTCTCGGTGCTCGGCGCCGGCGAGGTGGGGTTCAACGCCGCCCGCGCCTTCGCCGGGCTGGGCGCCCAGGTCACGGTGCTCGACAAGGTCGACCGCCTGGCCGAGCTCGACCGGGTGTTCGACTTTCCGGGGCGGGTGCGGCTGATGTACGCCTATCCCGACCAGGTGGCCAAAGCGGTGGCGTTCTCGGATGTGTTGATCGGGGCGATCCTGATCCCCGGCGAGCGGGCGCCCCACCTGGTCACCGAGGAGATGGTGCGGTCGATGCGCCCGGGAGCGGTGATCATCGACGTCAGCATCGATCAAGGGGGATGCGTCGACACCTCCCGACCCACCACCCTGCGTGACCCGACCTTCGTCAAGCACGGCGTGGTCCACTACTGCGTGCCGAGCCTCACTGCCCTCGTCGCCCGCACCGCCAGCCGCGGGTTGAGCAACGTCGTCCGTCCGTACCTCTGCCAGCTGGCCGACGACGCCGGGACGTTGGTCACCGACCCCGAGCTGCGCTCGGCGGTGCTGGTCTACAAAGGGCACGTCGTCTCACCCCAGCTCGCCGCCGCGCAAGAGGTCGAGGCGGTCGCCATCGAGGACGTCCAATGAACTGGCTCGAGGCATACAAGTCGAAGATCGTCGACGCGAGGACCGCGATGGAGCGCTCGATCTCCTCGGGCGACCGGATCATCGTCAACGCCAACTGCGGCGAGCCTCAGACCCTCGCCGAGGCGCTGCAGCAGGTGGCCCCGGATCTCCGCGACGTGGAGATGATCCAGCTGCTGGCCTTGACCCGGGCGGACTACGCCCGCGAGGAGCTGCAGGGGCACCTGCGGCTCAACGCGCTGTTCATCGGACCGGGGGCGCGCCAGGCGGTCAATAGCGGCAACGCCGACTACACGCCGGTGTTCCTCTCGGAGATCCCGGGGCTCTTCCGTAGCGGGCGGCTGCCGATCGACGTGACCCTGCTGCAGGTCTCGCCGCCCGACGAGCACGGCTTCTGCAGCTTCGGCGTCTCGGTGGACGTGATCAAGCCAGCCGCCGAGAGCGGCAAGATCGTCGTCGCCGAGGTCAACGCTCAGATGCCGCGGACCCTCGGAGACTCGTTCATCCACGTCAACAAGCTGACCTACGTGGTCGAGAGCGACCGGCCGGTGCTCGAGTTGCCGCCTCAACCATTCACCGAGGTGCACCGTCGGATCGGGACCCACATCGCCGAGATGATCGAGGACGGCTCGACGCTGCAGCTCGGCATCGGCGCGATCCCCGACGCGGTGCTGGCTCAGCTGAAGGACAGGCGGCACCTCGGCGTGCACACCGAGATGTTCT
>JAUVBO010000499.1 GCA_030591195.1 Pseudomonadota bacterium | reverse complement strand
ATCCGTTGCTCGGCGTCCATCGGCTGGATGCCGTAGTAGCACTTGAACGGGAAGATCCGTGCGGCCGGATCTCTGTACGACCCGTGGGGGCGGTTGAGGGCCGTGACGCCGCCTTCGGGCAGCTTTTCGCCGAGCAGGTACCGCTCGTGCTTGCCGTCGTACCAGCGGTAGCACGGCACCAGGTTCTTGCCCCAGCGGAAGGCGCCCTTCATCTTGGAGAAGGTCGGCCTGCCGTGCTCGAGCTTGACCTCGAGGTCCTGTCCGGCCTTCGACCAGTCCCAGAAGACCTTGGTCGGGGTCTGCTTGGCGAAGATCGGGATGTGGCAGGTCTGGCAGGCGACCGACCCGGAGTGGCGGTCGAGGTGGAAGCCGAGCGCGCCATGCAGGCTGTGGGGCTTGTCGCCGTGGCACTGGCTGCAGGAGACGCGTCCCTCGCTGGTCGGGATCGCCGCGGACTGGCCCGCGATCCGGTGCCGGGTCGTGGTGTGGCAGTCCTGACAGCGCATGTCGTGCCGCCCCATGTGGACGTCGTGGTCCTCCGAGGGGTTGGCCAGGCCTGGTCCCATGTCGCCGTGCTTCACGTTGGCGCCGCCGCCGCCGTAGAAGTGGCAGCGGCCGCAGGTGTCGCGGCTGGGGCGCCCGATCTGCTGTGCCACGTGAACCAGGTCGACCTTGTCGGTGGGCAGACCGCCGTTGCCCTTGTCCTTGCGGTAGCTGCCGGTGGTGTCGTGGCAGACGAGGCAGTCGATGTTCTTGGGGTCCTTGAAGTCGAAGGTCTTGTCGACCCAGCCGTAGCCGGCGTGACACTGGCTGCAGCGGGCGTAGTTCGATCCCAGGTGGATGCAGTAGTTGTTGAACACCGATCGCTTGCCGAGGTCGGTCCGGTGCTCGTGTCCCACGGTATTTGGCGAGGGCCCGGCCCAGTTCCAGTGGGCGCTGGCCAGGACCTCGGCGCCCTGCTTCGGGTGACACTCCAGACAGCGGGTCGTGACCTGGGTGGGCGTGGGTTGCCCGGCGATCTGGATCAGCTTGGTGTGGTCCGGGACGCGGCGGTGGTGACACGAGACGCAGTCGGTCGGCGCCTTGTTCGCCGCTTTCTCCTCGTGGCAGCCGATGCATCTGCGGTGGTAGGCCCCCCTCAGGCCCGGACGGACCGGGTGATCGCCCTCGTGTTCGTGGCACGCACCGCACGCGGCGGGGCGAAAGCTCACCAGCTTGGCGCGCTCTGTGCTGAGTCCGATCCGATCGTGCTCGTTTGCCTGTACGCGGTGGTGACATGCCGTACAGTCGCCGTCGACACGGGTCGCGTGGGCCTTGTGCATGAACCGCACCGGCTCGTAGTCATCGGTCTTGGCGTTGGCCACGGGACTGCGGATCAGCAGCAAGCGGGGCATCTTCTCCGGAGAGAACGATCTCGGCTCGGCGATCTTCAGGGGGTCGGCGCCGGGCAGCGCCGCCGCCGGGCGCAAGGAGACGTCGAGGACCGGCCGCTGGGTCCGCTTCAGGGCGTCGAAGTGGACGTAGGAGTAGATGCCGACGAAGGCCAGCAGCAAGGCGACTGCCAGACCCCGCGCGGTCCAGATCCAGACCCTGCCCGGCGCCGGGTGGTGCGGCGGGGCGGGCGGCAGCTTCTCCGGCTCGTGCCCCTCCGCCGGCAACACCGGGAAGAAGATGACGAAGAAGCGGTAGATGAAGACCAGCGTCGCGACCAGGCCGACCGTCAGCGCGATCTCGCCGAAGCTGGGAAAGTAGCCCTGCTCGCCGAACGGTGGATGGAAGCCGACGAGGAAGACGTTGAGCCGGTTGAGCACGACGCCGCCGATGATCAGGGTCACCGCGACGCCCAGCCAGCGCGGCGAGCGACGCACGGTCTTCTGCAGCAGCATCACGAACGGGATCACCAGGCCCGCGCCGACCTCGAGCAGCCAGGCGCCGGTGTCCTGAGCGTTGAGCGCGAACGCCGAGAGATCGTTGCGCCAGAAGAAATCGCCCAGCTTCACGGCGCCGTAGAGGCCGATGATCCAGGGCAACACCCGCGACAGCGGCGTCAGGATCCTCATCTCTGTCTGGCACTTGAACGCCTTGGCCGCGACGATGCACTCGAGGATCACGATCGGGAAACCGACCATCAGCGCCGACAGCAAGAAGAGCACGGGCAGCAGCGGAGTCCACCACAGCGGGCTGACCTTGGTTGGCGCGATCAGCATTAGGCTGCCGAGCGACGACTGGTGCATGCAGGACAGGACGACGCCGGCGACGATGAAGATCGGCATCACGCGCCGGACCAGTCGCTGCAGCTGCTCCAGGGTCTTCTTCATCCGCCGGATCGGCCGGGTCCACCAGCGTTGCCCGTCGATGTGCAGGCACAGCCCCGACAGGAGCGTGGGAGAAAACTCCACGGTCAGCACGGCGAGGTAGAACATCACGCACATGCCGACCTCGAACAGCACCGAGTTGCCCTGCCAGGAGAACAGGGGACGCCAGATGTTGTAGTAGCGGCCGAGGTCGAACATTAGGCCGATGCCGACGAAGGTGTAGCCGAGCCAGGCGCTCAGCAGGGCAGGGCGCTCGAGGCTGCGGTACTTGCCCTTGCCCATGATGTTGACCAGCGCCGCGGTGATGAATCCCCCGGAGGCCAGGGCCACGCCGCAGACTACGTCGATCGCGATCCAGATCCCCCAGGGGTACGCGTCGGTGAGGTGAGTCACCGGGCCCAGGCCGGTGATCAGTCGGGCGAGACCGAAGCCGTAGCCCACTCCCATCACACCCATCAGCGCGATGGTGCCGGGGGTGAAGAAGGGAACCCGGCCGAGGAGGGCGCGATGCTCACTCATCGTCGCCTCCCCCGCCACTGGAGTCGGCAGCGCCAGCGGCGCCGGAAGCGTCAGGGTCGTCGGAAGCGGCCGTGTCGCCGGAGTCGTCAGCCGAAGCTGTGGGGCGTGGCTCGGTCCCGGACGGCCCGCCGGCCTGGTCCTTTCTCTTCTTGCGGCCGACGAACCACATCAGCCCGGCCAGCCCGCCGTAGAGGGCGAGCGGCGCGGCGCCGTAGTTGAACAGTCCGTGCTGGATCGCCTCGGTGAGTCGAGGTGGTGCCTTCGAAGACAGCTTCGGCAGCCCGATCTCCTCGAACGGGCGCCCGGCCAGGTACAGCCATGACGTGCCCCCGACCTCGTGTTCGCCGTACACGCCCTCGATGTAGCGCCCGGGCCGCTGCTCGATCCGCTGGCGAGCCAGCTGCAGCAGGTCGGCCCGCTTGCCGAAGACCATCGCCTCGACGGGGCAGGCGGCGGCGCAGGCCGGGTTGGCGCCGGTTTTCAGCTGCTCGTCGACGCAGTAGCCGCACTTGCGCACCCGTGGCGTCGTCGGGTTCATGTACTCGTAGGCCGGGATGCCGAAGGGGCAGGCGATCAGGCAGTAGCGGCAGCCGATGCACTTTTCGGGGTCATAGGTCACCGCTCCCTCTGCGGTCTTGGTCAGGGCCCCGACGATGCAGGCCGAGACGCAGGCCGGGTCGACGCAGTGCATGCACTGGACCTTGACGTAGGTCCGGTCCTTGGTCTGCTGCACCGACGATGGCGCCCCGGGATGCCCGTTGATGACCGTGAAGGCATCGGCGGTCGGCCGCCTCCGCTCTCCCAGGACCGCCAGGTCGGAGAAGGGCTGCTTTGGTCGAGGAAGTCGGTTGGAGCGGTTGCAGGCTTCCTCGCACTTGCGGCAGCCGATGCAGGTGGTGGTGTCGACCAGACAGCCGATCGGGTCCGGAGCCGCGTCGTCGCTCCGCCCAGCGGCGCGACCGGATCGGGCGACGCCCGCTGCGGTGGTGCAAGCGGCGGCTCCGGCGGCAAGCTTGAGGAATTCCCGGCGATCTACGCTCATCGCTTATCCCCAGGTGCAAGTTGTTTGGCACGAATGGAAGCAGGTTGGACTGGACCGAGTTGGCGGCGCTTGGGGCGGGTCCTGAACACGACATCTTTCTTTGTTGCAAAAGTATGCAAGTACATAATATATCCGAGTCAGGGTGTCAAGAGTGGCGCTCCCACCCTTTGGGCCCTTCTGGCCGAAACCTCGGCCTCTTCGGCCGGCTGGGGACTATCCTCGGTGGTGTGGCCGATTGGCAGGCCTCTTCTCCGCCGCTCGGCCCACCCACGTCCATGACGGCAGCCTCAGTCGCCATCATTCGGGCAATTTTCGTTCGACTCCAACACTCGGCTGCTACTGTACCATGACGAGATTGCATCCCT
>JAUVBO010001002.1 GCA_030591195.1 Pseudomonadota bacterium | reverse complement strand
GGCCTGGCTCGAGCTGGTCACCGCGCGCCCGGCGCGCCTGGCGGCGCTTCGGCGTCGGGTTCGGGAGCTGATCGCCGAGGCCCAGTAGCCGCCCCGGGCCCCGCCAGCAGCTCCTCGAGCCGCTCGTCGCTTCGCGACGCCGCTCCAGCCGCCGCGACGATCGCGACCACGGTGGTGCGGCTCACCTTGGGGATCAGCCCCGGCCGCAGGGTCGAGTCAGCGCGGCGCACCAGCGCCAGTGAGGCCCGCGCGAGCGCCAGCGGGACGGCGCAGAAGAGGCGGATCGCCTGGCCTGCCCGATCGGCGGCCGGCCAGGCAGCCGTGTAGGCCGCTGCCCGGTCGAGGTGGTGCTCGGCCTGGTCGATCAACGGCGTGAGCAGCCCTAGCGCCGCCTCGCGGTGCAGGGGAAGCAGCAGCTCCTCCGGCTGCAGCCCGGCGGCGGCGAGGAGATCGCCGGGGACGAAGCACCGCCCCCGCGGCAGGTCATCGGCCACGTCCTTGACGATGTTGACCAGCTGCAGCCCGATGCCGAAGCTCACCGCCGCCTCGCGTCGCGCCGCGGCTTCGGCCAGGGACACCGGACAGCGCTCGACGAAGAGCTGGTCGAGCAGCTCGCCCACCGTGCCAGCGACGTAGTAGCAATAGCGCTCGAGGTCGGCGAGGTCGGTGATCCGGTGCCCTCGGGCGACGTAGCGCCGCATCCCCGCCGACATCGTCTGGACCGGGCCACGAATCGCCCGCCGGTCGGCCGCCGGCAGCCCGGCGAAGACGCGCAGCACCGCCCCGGAGCCGCCGGCCAGGCGTCGCTCGGCCTCCGCCACGTCCTCGCCGAGCAGCTCGACGAACCCCCGCTCCAGCCGGCGCGGATCGACCGCATCGGCGGCGAGAGCCTCGTCGAAGGCCGCGAGCAACTCGCCGCGGGAGTCCGGCGCGAGCGCCGCATCCTCGATCGTGTCGAGCACCCGGCAGAGCAAGTAGGCACAGCGAACCGGTCGGCGCAACGCCTCGGCCCGCTCGCCGGGCAGGGCCTCGATCGAGAGGGCGAAGCTCCGCGACACCGCGGGCAGCAGCTCGCGGCAGAAGCGGTGGTCGGCGCTGGTTGGCGGTCCCCCCATCGGCTCAGAGGATACCATCGGTGGACGCTCACCGGTGATGCGGCTACCATCCCCGCCCGATGATTTACGAGCATCCGGAGCAGCTGAAGCAGCGGATCATCGAGCTCACCGGCAGGCGGGTCTACGGCTCGGTGGAGGTCACGGAGGACACCAGCGCCTACATGAGCCTGGTCGGCGGCATGGTGCTGCGCCTCGAGGGCCGCGACTACTACATCATCAGCGACGCGAAGGAGGGCCGCTTCGGCATCTCGGAGCAGCCGAAGTTCTGGGTCAAGTACACCGTCGACCTGACCGATGGCGCGCGCAAGATCCTCAAGCTCGTCTTCCACGAGCAGTTCCAGGCCGAGGTCGGCGGCTTCACCATCCAGTGCGTGCGCAGCCCGGACAAGGAGAGCCGGGTGCTCGAGACCGTCGACGGCGATCTGCGCTTCATGCAGGGTCGGACGATCTACGATACCCGGAACAACAACGTCCGGGTGATCGACTGGATCCGTGGCAAGACGTTGTTCAACCACGTCGCCACCATCGACCAGCCCCCCGAGGTCTACTACCACCAGGCGCTGCCCGAGATCCTCGGGCGGATCGCCGGCTGCCTCGACGGGCTCGCCTATCTCCAGGACAACGGCCTGCACCACGGCGACGTGCGCAACGATCACATCATCGTCGACAGCAGCACCGACGAGTACCGCTGGATCGACTTCGATCTCAAGGTCAACTACCTCGATTATGACATCTGGAGCGTCGGCAACCTGCTGACCTACGCCGTGGGCAAGAAGATCATCACCTGCAAGGGCGCGGCCGGCATGCTCGTGGAGGGGTCGATCGAGGCCGACGACGCGCTGCTGTTCTTCCCCTACCGGCTGGCCAACCTGCGCAAGGTGATGCCCTGGATCTCCGAGGATCTGACCCAGCTGCTGCTGCGCTTCTCCGCCGGCACGGTGGACTTCTACGAGGGCTTCGCCGAGATCGCCCGAGACCTGCGCGAGCTGCTCGACCGCAAGCTGCTCTAGCAGCCCGAGCGCTCACTACCGATCGACGCGAACCAGCACCTGGAGCTCGCGATCGAGACGGTTGGGAATCACCCGCACCAGCCAGGTGTCGTGGTCGATCGACGACGGCGTCGCGGCCGCCTCGGCGTTGACCGCCACCACCGGTCCGGAGACGGGCATCAACACGCCGTGCTCCTCGCCGGCGACGGTGCGCAGTCGGATGCCGACGAAGCCTTGCTCGAGAATCTCCGCCTCGGCGGGAAGCTCCACCGAGGCGAGCTCCCCGACGTTGCCGAGGAAGACCCGCGCGATGCCGATCTGCATCGCGCCGTCCTGCTGGAAGACCGCCCAGGCGTGCCTCGGCAGCCGGAAGCGGTCGCCGGGCGAGACGTCGATCTTCGGCGCCTCGATCCCGTCGTCCCCCGGTGAAGCCGGCCCGAGC
>JAUVBO010000114.1 GCA_030591195.1 Pseudomonadota bacterium | reverse complement strand
GCCGGCCCTTGGCCTCGAGGGCCTTGGCCTCGGCCACCAGCCGGGCGTACGCTCCGCCCGGCGCGGCGGCGCCAGCGTCAGCGGCCGACGGGCCCACCCCGGCGTCGGCCGAGGCGGTTGCCGCCCGCGCATCCGGCGCGGTGGCCGGCGCGGCGTCGACCGCAGCGGTCGCCACCCGCGCGTCCGGCGTGGTGGCCGGCGCGGCGTCTGCCGCAGCGGTCGCCCCGGACGCGCCGTCCGGCCCGGACGCCCTGTCCGACTTGGGCCGCGCGCTCACCTGATGCGGCTTCTTGATCCGCAGCTTCGGATCACCAGCGCCGTAGTAGGGCGAGGTCTTGAGGTGGTAGATCACCCCCACCGCGATCACCAGCAGCATGCCGATCATGCCCAGGAAGATCGTCTTGCCCCGGCCGCCAGCGTCGGGAGCGTAGTCGTCCTCGTAGGGATCCGGCTCGTAGTCCGAGTCGAAGAACGCCTCGTCGTGGACATCGATCGACGCCGCGCTGGGGTCGTCGGTGCCCTGGCGGGCCGCCGCCTGGCCGGCGGCCCGATCGACACCCGGGGCCAGATCCTCGCCCGCCCCCGCGGCCTCGTCGGCCCGGGCGCTCTGGCCCGGAAAGGGGATCACGTCGCCGCCCGAGGCGTCCGGCTGCTCGTCGCCGAGCCAGCTGTCGATCTCCCCTTCCCGCTCGCCCTCCACCCTGTCGTCGGGTGTTGAGGACCCGACCCTGCCCTGGACCTCGATAACTCCCGACGCGGCGGTCGGTGGCTCGCTGACGGGCTCCGGCTCGACGGGGGTGACCAGCGCCTCCGGCTCCACGGACGGCTCGGGCCCAGGGCCTACCGGCGGGGCAGGGACCGCCGGCGAAACCGGTCCGACGGACATCACCGGCTCCGGCTCAACCGGCGCCGGCTCGGCCGCCGGTGGCTTGGGCTCGCCCGCCGGCGCGTCGTCGAGCACCATCGGCTCCATCGGCGGGGGTGGACCCACGGCCTCCACCTCCGGAGTGACCTCCAGCACACGTGGCGCGACTGGTGGCACGGCCTCGGCCGGCGGCGTGATCTCCACCGGCCGCGTGACCTGAATCGGCCTTGATGTCGGGCTCTGCGACACCAGCGGCGCGACCGCCGGGGGGACCGGCTCGGCCGGCAGCACCTCCAACGGCGGGGCCGGGGGTGCCAGCTGGGAGGCGGGCGGCTCGACCAGCGCCGGTGCTCGCCGCTTGCGCGGCTTCCGCGAGGGCTCGAGCTTGCGCCCCATCGGCTTGTTCGCCGCGAACGCGCCCGACTCCGCACCGGGCGGCGGCTCGATCAGCGGCCTGAAGCCCCTCTGGGTGTGGCGCTGGCTCGGCTGGGGCGGCGCCGGCTGCTCGGGCACCTCCTCGAGCAGCTCCGCCGGCAGCTCATTGGTCACCTCCTCGACCGGCGGACCCGCCGGATCGAGCGGGGTCGGGCTCGGGTTGAACGAGCCCCTGCTGCGCACGGCTGCCGGATCGTCGGGCGGGGCGACGACCTGCACCCCACGCCGAGTCGATCGACGCTGGCGGGCCGGCTCCTCCTCGGCCTCCGTCCCTTTGTCCACGACCTCGTCCGCTCGATTCCCTACCTCGTCCGCTCGATTCCCTACCTCGTCCGGATGGATCACCTCGGGCGCGATGAAGTCGTCCTGCTCCGAGGCCTCGGCCTGGATCGCCGCCGCGAATGCCTCGCCGCGAGGCTCACCCTCGGGCGGCGGGCTCCCAGACCAGGGCCGCAGGGAGCCCGCGTCGCGCGGCCCACCCTCCGACGGGGAGACCTCGAAGATCAGCCCCTCGAAGAAGAGCTTGCTGATGACCTCCAGCGCCTCGAGATCGCCGGCGGTGCTATCGTCCACGATGTGAAGCAAGGCCCGTCGCCCGTCGAACAGGCGGATCACCGCGTTCATCTCGTCGGGAATCTCGCCGAGGCGGTTGGCCAGCTCGGCGTAGTCGACCTCGAAGACCGTGCCGAGCGGTGGCAGCTGCTCGAGCAGCCGGCCCCATTCATCCACGCGCCGCATGCCCTCCATCAGCAGCGACTGGTTCGACTGGGCGATGACGTCCTGACGTCGGATGGTACGAAACTCGACGTTGAACTTGCCGTCGCTCCAGATCAGCAGCCGGTAGACGGCACGCTCTCCCTGGAGCCGGGCCAGCTCGGCGTCGACGATTCTGCCTTCACGGAAGAAGATCGCGCCGCGGCGACCGTCCTCGGCGGCGAAGTGGATGATCCCCGACTTGCGGCCCAGCTCGAGGGTCTGGATCAGGTCGACCACCGCCATGTCGGAGAGATCGCCACTGAAGGTGGTCTTTCCGTCACGACCGGTGAGATTCTCGCGCTGTCGCCGCTGGAGGAGCATCTTGATCCGGATCACGATCTCCTTGACGAAGATCGGCTTGGTCAAGTACTCCTCGACGCCCAGCTCGAGGCCCCGGATCTTGTCCTCGATCGAGCGCTGCTTGGTCAGGAAGATGACCGGGATCTGGCTCAGCTTCGGATCACTCTTGAGCGCCTTGCAGAACTCGAAGCCGTCGACCTCAGGCAGCTGGGTGTCGGTGATCACCAGCTCAGGCGCGGCGGCGGCGACCTTGTCCAATGCTTGGGCGCCGTTATCCGCAGTTGCGACCAGGAAACCAGCCTTCCTCAGGCTCACCTCGAGCACGCGCCGCGTGCGGGCGTCGCCATCGACGAGAAGCAGGTTGGGCTTGGCCACGGGCTCTTCCTTGTCCCAGATTTCAACATCCCGAAAAAACACCAAAACTTAAACTGCGTGGGAAGGGAGGTCAAGGCCCGAGGCCGGGCACCGGCCCGAAGGCCTAAGCCCTGGAGTGACTCACCGGGCCGTCCGGTAAAGCGCCACCGTCCGCGGCGTCGCGTCGACGAGCGCGTAGTCGAGGGAAGCGGGGTCGGGCTCGAGACCCAGCGGCGGCAAGGCGGCCGCCGGCGGCAAGGCGGCCGCCCGCGCGACGAAGACCAGCACCTCGCCGGCGCGCGGGGCGACCAGCGGCGCCCCGATCGCCAGCCACTGCTCGGGTGGCCAGGTGGCGCGCGAGCTGGCGAGCTCGAAGCCAGCCCCCGTGTCGCGATCGATCACGTCGCTGGCCGCCGCCGGCGAGCCAGGGTCGATTCGGCGGGCGACGACCTCCACCCGGCCGGCCAGCGAGAGCTCGTGCACAGCGGTGCGCAGGAAGGCGCACTTGCGCTGGTTGACCTCCACCAGCCGGACGCCCAGCCTGGGCGACAGCAGCGCCAGGGGCAGGGCCGGCAGCCCGCCGCCGCTGCCGAGGTCGATCAACGACCCGGCACGGTCACCGACCAGCCGGCTGGCCGCCACCGCGTCGGCGAGGTGGCGCTCGACCAGCACCATCGGGTCACAGCTCGCGGTCAGCCGGATGCGCGCGCTCCAGCGCGAGAGCAGCTCGAAGAACGCCACCAGCGGCCCGATGGCCGCGTCGGCGGCCAGCCCCTGCCGCGACAGCTCAGCGGCTACTGCCAGCTCGATCGTCTTGCTCGAGGGTGGCACCGAGCGCGCTGTCAGCCGGCCTGGCGCTGCCCGACCAGCTGGTCGACCATCCGGTGCAGCTGCTGGACGTCGATCGGTTTGGTCAGGTTCGGGTTCGGCACCGCTTCGAGAAACTCCTCGGCTCGCTGGGTGTAGGCGCCCCCGGTGATGAAGACGAACCGCTCGACCACCGGCCGCTGCCGCTGCTTCAGCTGGTCGTAGAGGTCCATCCCGGTGAGGTCGCCCATCATCAGATCGCAGAGCACCACGTCGAAGTCGTCTTGCTCGCAGATCGCCAGCGCCTCCCGCCCGCTGTGGCAGATCTGCACCAGGCAGCGTGGCTCGAGCAGCCGCTTGAGCGTCGACAGCACCAACTCCTCGTCGTCGACGACCAACACCCGGGGCTGCTTGCCCGACGGCCGGGCGCGGGCGATGGCCAGGCCTCCTGCTCCACCAGCCGCCGGGGCGACGCGCGGGGACGCCGGCCTCGGCGAGGCGACCTGCCGCTCGCCCGCCACCGGCAGCGTCACCCGCACGGTGGTCCCCTCGCCCACGGCGCTATCGACCTCGATCGTGCCACCGAGGGAGGTGACGATCCCGTGGCAGATCGACAGGCCGAGCCCGGTACCCTCGCCGATCGCCTTGCTGGTGAAGAACGGGTCGAAGACGCGCTCGAGGTCCTCCGCCGCGATGCCGACGCCCGTGTCCTGTATCTCGACGACGACTCGCTGGTCGTCATCGCGCGCTCGCCGGAGCACCAGCGAGATCCGGTTGTCCTTCGCCTGCCCGGCGGGCAACGCCTGGGCGGCGTTGATGATCAGGTTGACGAATACCTGCTCGAGCCGGCTCTGAATCCCCCAGACCCGCGGGACCTCGTCAAAGCGCCGCACGAGCTGAGCTCGGGAACGGACCTCGGAGGCCACCATCTTCGAGGCCAGGTCGAGCACCTCGCCCAGCGACACTGGCCCCAGGTCATCCTCCTCCTCGCGCATCCGCGAGAAGATCCGCATGTCCTGCACGATCCGGCCGATGCGGTCGGCGCCCATCCGCGCGTGGCCCAGATCCTCGCGCATCTGGGCGATCTGCTCGGCCTGAGGGGCCGCGCTCTCCTGGTCCAGCAGGTCGATGACGAAGTCGATGTTGGCGACCACGTAGGTCAACGGATTGTTGATCTCGTGACCCATCCCCGCGGCCAGCCGGCCCAGCGCCTCGAGCTTCTGGGACCGACGCAGCTCGGCCTCCACCAGCCGTCGACCCTGGATCTGCTCCGTCAGCTGCTCATTGGTCGCCGCCAGATCTCGCGTCCGGTCACGAACCAGCGCCTCGAGCCGCCCGACGTAGCTCTGGTTCTCCCGGTAGAGGTCCCACTTGCGACAGAGGGCGTGAGCCAGCTGTCGGACCTCGAGCGGGTCGAAGGGTTTCTTGAGGATCACCCAGCCGTCGCCGACGCCGAGGACCTGCGCCATCTGATCCCACGAGTAGTCCGAGTAGGCCGAGCAGACCACGACCTGAACCGCCGCATCGGCCGCCCAGAGGCGCCGCGTGGTCTCGATCCCGTCCCAGCCCGGCGGCATGCGGATGTCGACGAAGGCCAGCGCATAGGGACGCCCGTCGCCAAGCGCCCGCGCGACCATCTCCTGGGCCTCCTGGCCCTGGGTCGCCGTGTCGACCTCGAAGGTCAGCGCCAGCTCGCGGTGCAGGTCGGCCGGCTCGGCCTCCTGGCCAAACAGCGCCGCCTCGAGCTCGTCGAGCTCGTGCTCGCCAGAGCTCGGGCGCGGCTGGAGGATCTTGAGGAAGTCCCGATGGATCGCCGGGCTGTCATCCACCACCAGCACCCGGCGATTCAGCCGCGGGAGCTGGCTCTCGTCCGCCCCACTCTCCGCGGTCGCGGCACCCTGGGCTGACGCCGACACCTCGCGCCGCCCGTCGATCCGGACCAGGTCGGCCTCAGGCGCGTCTGGGGAACGCTCTGTCACTCGGTGCTCCTCCTCGAATCCTGCCGGGGGTCTTCGCCAGGCCCCATGACTCGGCAGAGCGCGATGTTCCTCGTCTCACCCCTCAGCGTCCTCGCTCCACCCGGCCAAGCCGCCGCCGGGCCTCATCCGCCCATGATCCTCATCCGCATCGTCCTGGGGCGCTTGTCTTCCTCCGCCTCTTCCGTGGGCTCGACCGCCCGCTCGAGCGGAAGATCGAGCACGAACCGCGAGCCCTGGCCCGCGCCGGGGCTCTCGGCGATCAGCGACCCGCCCATCTCCTTGGCGTTGTTGGCGCTGGCGTGCAGGCCGAAGCCGTTGCCGTCCTCCTTGGTGCTGAAGCCGTGCCGAAAGACCTTCGCCAGGTTCTCGGGAGGGATGCCCACGCCGTTGTCCTCGACCGCGATCTGAACCCGCTCGCCCCGACGCCTGATCTGCACCGCGATCTGTCGATCCTCGCGGTTGGCCTCGTTGACCGCCTGCTGGGCATTGTTCAGCAGGTTGACCAGGACCTGCAACAGCTTGTGCCGCTCGACCCTGGCCGTCGGCAGGTTCTCGTAGTCGCGGACGATCTGGATCCGCTGCCGATCGGCCGCGCCGGTGATCATCTGCAGCGCTGTCTCGGCGACCTCCTCGTGGCGTCCATCCTCGGCGATCCCCTCCGCCCGCGAGTACTGCTGCTGGGTCCCGATGACCACCTTGATGTGCTCGACGTTCTTGCGCAGGCTCGCGACCTCCTCGAGCAAGCTGAGCTGCTCCCGTTGAAGCTGCTCGCCCAGGGCCGTGACGTAGCGCGGCAGGTTGCGGCCCCGGTCGTCCTCCGCGAGAAAGCGGGCCAACTCGGCCCGATCGCCGGCGCGCTCGGCCAGCATCTGCCCGACCTTCGCGACCCGCCCTCGCTTCGAGTCACGCAGGGTCCCGCTGATCACCTCACAGGAGACATTGACGCTGTTGAGCACGTTGCCGACGTTGTGCAGCACGTTGCTCGCCACCTCGGCCATCCCGGCGTGCCGCGAGGCATCGGTGATCAGCTGACGCGACTCGCGCAGCTTGACCGTCATCGTGCCGAGGTCCTCGGAGAGCTGACCGAGCTCGTCGGTGGCATGGGTCGACAGCTGGCCGTCGAGGTTGCCGGCGGCCACCTGGTGGACGTGATCGATCATCTTCCGCAGGGGCTGGATCAGGTGCACCGCGAAGAAGACCGAGAGCAGCCCGGAGACGAGCACCAGCAGCAGGGCGGCGAAGGAGAGCGCGAGGTAGTAGCGCTCCCACTCGACGATCCGCTCGGTGCTGAACTCGGCGAACAGGGTGCCGAGGTAGATCCCCTCGAGCACCACCGGCGCCTCGGCGCGGAAGCCATCCGGCAGGGTCGTCAGGCGGCGCTTCCGCAGCGTGGGGTCGGCCTTCAGCCCGGCGGGAACGTGGCCGTCGTGCGCCAGCAGCTTGCCCTGGGCGTCGATCACCGCGAGGAACCGCTGGTCGACGTCGCGGGCGCCGCTGTAGCGACAGCGCCGCAGCATGCCTTGCAGGGTCTCGTGGTGCTTGGCGGCCAGGCCGAGATCCGCGTCGGGCGTCAGCGCGTCGAGGCAAGCGATGGTCTTGGTCGCCACGCCCCGCTCCATCAGCGGGATGGCGCTGCCGAGGAGGCTGATCACCAGCGCGGCGATGATCCCCGTGAGGACCGAGACCACCGAGATCTGCAGCACGATCAGCTTCGACCGCAGCTGCATCGTCCGCCAGCCACCGCGCGCTTCAGCGGAAAGACGGCGGCACGCGGCAGCTGGCCAGCCACGCGCAGCACCGTGACCCCTGTGCGAGCCGCGGC
>JAUVBO010000157.1 GCA_030591195.1 Pseudomonadota bacterium | reverse complement strand
GGTCGTCGCGAGGGCGCGTCTCCCGTCGGCGGTCAGCTGCAGGGGCACGGTCAGGTTCATCGCGTCTCGGGCGACGATGCGCCGGCGGACGTGCCGGTACCCGTCTCGGAGCAGGCCGAGGCGGAGGGGGCGGCCGCGATCGATCGACACCCGCAGCGGGGTCTTGCCGCGGTGCAGGCCGTCGACGAGCACGTCGGCGCCCGCTGGTCTCGACTGGACGTAGAGGCTCACCTGTGGCCGCTCCGGGGCAGCCGGGGAGGTCGCGCCCGGGGCTGGGGGCGCCGCGACCTTGCCGACCAGCGCGCGGACGCCGCTGCTCACTGCCGCGATCAGGGCGGCCTCGGTGCAGGCGCCTTCGGTCGTGTGAGCCGCGTCGGTGGCAGCGCTGGCGAGGTCGTAGAGCTCGAAGGTCAGCATGCACCGGTCGCCGACGCGCAGCGCCTTGGTAGAGAGCGCCTTGCCTGCAGCCAGCTCACGGCCGATCTCGATCTGACACACCTGGTCGTAGCAGGCCTTGTAGGACCGCCGCTTGAGCGAGGTCAACCGGCTCTTGATCTGGGCCCGTGGCACCGTCCGGTAGCGTCCGGAGGCGGCGAGCCGGGCGTTGAGGAAGTCCGTCAGCGTCCGGAGGGTCTCGGGCGCGATCGCCTCTGCCTTGGCCTCGATGCTGAATACCGCGACGATCGGCTGCTCGGCGGCAGCCCGGCGTGGTGCAGCGCCGAGGAGCAGGCAGAGGACTCCGAGTCGCAGGACGACTGTCGAGCGGGGGCAGCGATCGGGCCAGCGCGTCATCATCGCGGCAGCGAACATACTGCATCACACGCACGATGTGCCGTGAAACCGGTCACATCGCCAGGGTCAATGACCCGTGGCCGCGGCGAGCTTGGCGTTGGCCTCGCGCAACCGCTTGGCCAGCGTCTGCACCAGCACGGTGAAGATCCGCAGCTGGATCCGCTCGTTGGACTGAAGCAGCGCCTGGAACTGATCCCGGGCGAGGCGGAAGGCGTAGACCGTCTCCCGGGCGACCACGCTGGCGCTGGTCGGCGCGTCGTCGAGCAGCGCCATCTCACCGACGTGGGTCCCCGGGCCGAGCTCGGCGACGAGCGAGACCGTGCCCCCCGGACCCGTGGAGCGTACGTCGACCTTGCCGCGGATGATCACGAACATCGCCTCGCCGGGCTGCCCTTCGTCGATCAGCGACTCGCCGGGCTTGAAGCGCGCCTGGTCGCAGAGGCGACGAACGTACTTCTGCTCCTCGAGCGAGAGGCGGGAGAAGAGCGGCACGCGCCGGAGGAACTCGAAGTCGTGGTCCACCCCCACCATCCGATCCTGGCGGGCTGGCGGCGCCGGCCCGTCGGGCAGCGGCGGCGGATCGGCCCCGGTGGCAGGTCGTGGCGGCGCCTCGGTGGGCGGCGGTGGGGCGGGCGTGGCCTGCGCGCTGTCGACGTCGATCGACAGCTCGAAGGTTGGCTTCTTCTTCTCTTGCCCTGCGTCCGGGGCTGGCGGCAGCTTGCGCCACAGGGCCCGGCCCTCCTGGTTGCCCGGGTCGGTCAGCAGCAGGCGATCGACCAGCTGGCGGGCCTCGACCGTCTCGCCGGCGTCGGCCAGCCTGGTGGCGAGGCGTAGCCACACAGGCCGCGCCTCGGGCCCGGGGTCTCCTTGTTGGACCACCGCCCAGTAGCGCTGCAGCGCGGCCTCCTCGTGGTTGGTGTGCTCGAGGATCCGGCCCACCAGCAGCGTCGCCGGGGCGTAGTCCCCGTCGGAGGGCGCGACCCGCTGGAGCACTGCCAGCGCCGCGTCGAAGCGGCTCATCTGGGCGTAGACCCGCCCGGCCTGCAGGTGCTGGCCGGCCCGCTCGAGGTTGCCGGCGGCCCGTGGGTAGTCCTTGAGCTGGAGGTAGATCTCGGCCGCGCTGGCGAACGACAGGTTGCGCTCGAGCAGCGCCGCCGCCTTGGTCATATCGCCCGCGCGCCGGTAGAGCTCGGCGGCGGCCTCGAGCTTGCCGCTCTCGGTCAGCACCAGGGCGGCGAGGTCGTAGTCCCCTGCGCGCTCGGCGCAGTGGGCCGCCCGGTCGAAGTCCTTGGCCAGGTGAAACATCAGGGCCAGGGCCTTCATCCGTCGCCGACTCGCCACTCCGGCGACGATGTCCGCGATCAGCTCGTCGCCGACATCGTCGGCGCAGGCGGCGAACAGCTCCGCCGCGGCCTCGATCTGGTTGTAGCCGAGCATCTGGCGCAGGGCGCTGATCACCTTGCCGCAGGCGACGAACTCGCCTCGGCCGTCGTCGTCGTCGTCCTCGCGGAACTCGAACTCTATTTCGCTGTGTACTGTTGGGCTCATGGCTCTCGAGGGGAGTAGTGAGCCTTGAGACTACCGCCTTTCGTCCGCGGCCGAAACGGACGAAGAGATCCAGGTTATCATCGTCGACGCGGGAGGTAGCGATTGCAGATCGAACAGATCCTGGTGGCCACTGACCTGACGCGACGCAGCTCCGTGGCCTACGCCCACGCCGCGGCCCTGGCCCGGGCCTACGAGGCACGGGTGATCCTGCTGCACGTCGACGAGACCGACGCCAGGCTCGGTGGCTTGATCGACGACGAGGCCCTGGCGCGCTACCGGCAGGATCTCCGGGCGGCCTGCGAGCAGCAGCTCGAGCAGGAGGCCGCGAGCCTCGGCCTGCCGGAGGGGCGAGTGGAGATCGAGCTCGTCCGAGGGACGCCATGGCGGCGGACGATCGCGACCGCCGAACGCTCCGGGGCCGAGCTGATCGTGGTGACCAAGCCGCGCGGGCCGGTGCCGGCGATCCTCGGTTCGACGACCAAGCGGGTGGTTCGCCACGCCGACGTGCCGGTGCTGGTGGTCGACCCCGATGGTCACGCCGAGGCGCCCAACGTCGCGGACTGCCGGCGGGTGATCTACCCGACCGACTTCAGCGACCTCGCCGCCATCGGGCTGCCAGTGGCGGGGGCCCTGGCCAGCCGGCTCGACGCCGACCTCGTCGTGACCCACGTGCTCCCGGTGGTGTCGCCCCTGCCGCGGCTCGGCCACCACGCGCCATCGCCTGAGCTGCTCGAGCTGGACCTGCGCCAGCGCGCGACCGCCAGGCTCGCCGAGCTCGCCGCACGGGCCGGCGGGCCCCGGAGCGAGACCCTGCTGCTCGAGGGGATGAACATCGCCGCCGCGCTGGCCGGTGCGGCCGACGAGGAGACTGATCTGCTGGTCATTCCCTCCCACGGTCGCGGCGTCGCTGACGCGATCCTGCTCGGCAGCACCGCCGAGCGGCTGCTGCGCGTCACCACCCGGCCGGTGTTGATCCTCCGTCGGGCCTACCTCGAACAGCTCGAGGCGTAGTCGATCCGCGGAGCGAATCGAGCGACCGGAGGGAGCATGTCCCTTGGGGTGTGAATTGCCCGCTGCGGCTGCAGCGGGCAAGTAGGGGGGCGTGGGGCACTGCCCCCCGTTGCTATTTGAGCAACGGCGCGATGACCAGCGCGACCACCGCCATCAGCTTGATCAGGATGTTGAGCGAGGGGCCGGAGGTATCCTTGAAGGGGTCGCCGACGGTGTCGCCGACGACGACGGCCTTGTGGATCTCGGTGCCCTTGCCCTGGATCTCGCCATCGTCGTCGCGGAACTGGCCCGACTCGACGTACTTCTTCGCGTTGTCCCAGGCGCCGCCCGCGTTGGACATGAAGATCGCCATCAGTACGCCCGAGGCGGTGGCGCCGGCGAGCAGCCCGCCGAGGGCCGCCACGTTGCCCCAGAGGTACTTGGAGCCGAATCCAACGACCACCGGGGTCAGCACGCCGAGCAGGGCCGGGGCCATCATCTCCTTGATCGCCGCGGTGGTGGAGATGTCGACGCACTTGGCGTACTCGGCCTTGGCCGTGCCTTCGAGCAGGCCCGGGATCTCGCGGAACTGACGGCGGACCTCGACGATCATCTCCTTGGCGGCGCGGCCGACGGCGCCCATCGCGAAGGAGGAGAAGAGGAACGGCAACATCGCGCCGATGAACAGCCCGGCCATCGTCGAGGGCACGCTGATGTCGATCACACCCAGGCCGACCTGGGTCTTGAACGCGGCGAAGAGCGCCAGGGCGGTCAGGGCTGCCGAGCCGATGGCGAAGCCCTTGCCGATGGCGGCGGTGGTGTTGCCGACGGCGTCGAGCTTGTCGGTCCGGACGCGGACCTCCTTGTCGAGCCCGCTCATCTCGGCGATGCCGCCGGCGTTGTCGGCGATCGGGCCGTAAGCGTCGACGGCGAGCTGGATGCCGGTGGTCGACAGCATGCCGAGCGCCGCCAGGGCGATGCCGTAGAGACCGGCGTAGTAGTGGGCGCCGACGATCGCCACCGAGAGCACGATCAGCGGCATGGCGGTGGAGCGCATGCCGAGGCCGAGTCCGGCGATGATCGCGGTGGCCGGGCCGGTGACCGCCTCGCGGGCGATGCTGCGGGCGGGGGCGCGGGACTCGGAGGTGTAGTACTCGGTGATCATGCCGATCGCGACGCCGGCACCGAGGCCGATGACTGTGGCCCAGAAGACGCCGAGGGAGGTGTAGAGCTTGC
Organism: Pseudomonadota bacterium; assembly: GCA_030591195.1. Next base: position 2,078 of record JAUVBO010000157.1, on the reverse strand, counting down.
CCTCGTAGGACCACTGCGCCGGGAGCATCCACCTGACCAGAAAGAAGGTCACCACTGCCATGATCGCGGCGGCGACGAACGTGCCAGCGTTCAGCGCGGTCTGCGGGTTGCCGCCTTCTTTGGTGCGGACGGCGAAGGTGCCGAGGATCGAGACCACGATGCCGCAGGCGGCGAGCACCAGCGGCAAGATCACGGGGTTGAAGGCGAAGTTGAGGCCCGAGCCTTCGGCGGCGATGATCGACGGGATCATCGCGGCGCCGAGGACCATCGAGCCGACGATCGAGCCGACATAGGACTCGAACAGGTCAGCGCCCATGCCCGCGACGTCACCGACGTTGTCGCCGACGTTGTCAGCGATGGTGGCCGGGTTGCGGGGGTCGTCCTCGGGGATGCCTGCCTCGACCTTGCCCACGAGATCGGCGCCGACATCGGCCGCCTTGGTGTAGATGCCGCCGCCGACGCGGGCGAAAAGGGCGATCGAGGACGCGCCGAGGGAGAAGCCCGAGATGACCGTCACGACCATCTGCTGCTGCTCGAGGTACTGCATCGCCGGGGAGGCGGCGCTCACCTCGTGGAACATCACGCAGAAGGCGATGTAGAGCAAGCCGAGGCCGACGAGGCCGAGGCCGACGACGCACATGCCCATCACCGCGCCACCGGAGAAGGCGATGTTCAGGGCCGGGTTGAGGCCCTGGCGAGCGGCGTTGGTGGTGCGGACGTTGGCCAGGGTGGCCACGCGCATGCCGAAGAAGCCGGCCAGACCGGAGCAGACGGCGCCGATGACGAATGCAACGGCGAGCATCCAGTGGCTGTCGGCGCGGCCGTAGTTCATGTAGCCGAGCACGCAAGCGACGACGACGACGAAGATCGCGAGGACGCGGTACTCGCGGGCGAGGAACGCCATCGCGCCTTCGCGAATGTATCCGGCGATCTCCTTCATCTTGTCGGTGCCCTGGTCCTGCTTGGCCACCCAGTTCGACTTGACCAGGGCGAAGAGCAGGGCGAGCGCGCCTGCGACAGGTACTCCGTAAATCAGTTGCGAGTAGTCCACATCTCTCTCCAGGGTTACCGGTGAATGGCTGGACCGATTGTCAAAAACTACAGCGATCCCGGCTGATTGGGTCCGGTATTGGGCCCTGATCGCGAGGGTTATAGCCATATTTAATGGGCGGAGTCAAGCCCGAGTCGTTGTACTTGATGCCGCAATGCGGCGCAACGAGCGCCGACCCGGCCGCGACAGGCGTGATACGCTTCGGATAAATGGAGATCCTCGATCAGATCAAGGCAATCTCGGACATCATCATCGACGCCTACTTTGTCGTCGATGCCGAGCGCAACATCGTCGACTTCAACCGAGCCTTCCACGCCATGCTCCCGCGGAGCGTCGCTCGTGGGCTGCGGGGCAAGAAGTGCTACGACGTCCTGAATCTGGACATTTGCAAGGACGACTGCATCGCCCGGCGCTGCTGGAAGACGCGCAAGCAGACGCGACTGGACGAGATCCAGGGCCAGGTCGCCAAGACCGACAAGCCGCTGACGTTCATCCTTTCGGCCCGTCCGTTCTTCGATGGCAAGCGTCCGGTGGGGGCGATGGTGATCCATCGCAACGTCACCGACGAGGCCCAGGTGCAGGTCAAGTATCAGGAGATGCTCGACAACGCCAAGCGGGAGCGCGAGCAGCTCAGCCACGCCATCCGCGAGCGTACCCGGGATCTCCTCGACAGCTCGCGCCAGCTGCTGCTGGCTCAGAAAGAGCTGATGGATTTCAAGCGCGGCCGAATCGTCTGAGCTAGATCAACTCGGTCGTGGGCCACCCGTCGGACGCCTAGGCGCCGCTGCAGAAGTTGCAGCCGCCGAGACCCCCGAGGCAGACGCTGCCGTTGGCGCAGTCGCCATTCGGGTTGTTACAGGTCGGGCGGCAGATCATCGGGCTGTTGTTGACCGAGCTGCAGACGTGGCCGATCGGGCAATAGTTGTCGCCTCCACAGGCCGCCCCCGGCTGGACCGCAGGCAGGCAGACCCCTTCCTTTGGGCTGAACGGCACGCAGGCCTCGTCCGCCGGGCAGTTGCCACCAGCC
>JAUVBO010000416.1 GCA_030591195.1 Pseudomonadota bacterium | reverse complement strand
GACCCCACTCGGGAATGTCGGGGTAGACCTCCGCCTCCAGTGGAGCGGCGGCGGCATCGGGTGCGTCGCCGCCGCCGCCGCCGTCGAAGAGCCCGAAGAGGTTGGTCTGGCCCGAGTCACGATCACGCTGGGCCGCGACCGCCCGCTCCTGGGCGGTGTCGAGGACGGCCACCAGCTGGGCCCGGTGGACCTTGGCGCTGTCGGCGATGCCGTCGAGGGCGCCGGCCTTGACCAGCGCCTCCATCATCCGTCGGTTGACCTTGCGCGCGTCGACCCGCTCGCAGAGCTCGAAGAGGGTGCTGTAGCGCTCCTCGCCCCGAGCCTCGACGATCGCCTCCACCGCGCCGTCGCCGACGTTGCGCACCGCGCCGAGGCCGAAGCGGATCGCGTCGACCTTCGCTGGGTCGTCGACCTCCGGCGCGTCGACGACGGTGAACCCGGCGTCCGACTCGTCGACGTCCGGGCGCAGCACCGGGATGCCGATGCTTCGGGTCTCGTTGATGAACTTGGTCAGGTTGTCGGTGTTGTCCTTGTCGCAGGTCAGCACGCCGGCCATGAACTCGGCCGGGTAGTGGCGCTTGAGGTAGGCCGTCTGGTAGGAGATCAGCCCGTAGGCGGCGCTGTGGGACTTGTTGAAGCCGTAGCCGGCGAAGGCCGCCATCAGGTCGAAGACCTGCTCGGCGACCTTGGCCTCGACGCCCTTGTCCTCGGCGCCGGCGAGGAAGCTCCCCTTCTGCTTGTCCATCTCCTCGGGATCCTTCTTGCCCATGGCGCGGCGCAGCAGGTCGGCTTGCCCGAGGCTGTAGCCGGCCAGCGCCGAGGAGATCGCCATCACCTGCTCCTGATAGACGATCACCCCGTAGGTCTCCTCGAGGATCGGCTCCAGCCACGGGTGGGGGTACTCGACCCGGGTCTCGCCGTGCTTGCGCTTGACGAAGTCGTCGACCATGCCGCCCTCGAGTGGCCCGGGCCGGTAGAGGGCGACCGCGGCGATGATGTCCTCGAAGCAGTCGGGCTTGAGCTTCTTCAGCAGCTCCTTGATCCCGCTCGACTCGAACTGGAACACCGCGGTGGTCTGGCCCGCGGCCATCATCTCGTAGGTCGGCTGGTCGTCGAGCGGGATCGACGAGAGGTCGAGCGCCTTGTCTCGCTTGCGGATCTGGTCGAGGGCGTAGTCGATCACCGTCAAGGTCTTGAGGCCGAGGAAGTCGAACTTGACCAGCCCCGCCTCCTCCACCTCCTTCTTGGCGAACTGCGAGGCGATGGCGTCGGGCTTGCCGAAGCAGGGCACGTAGTCCCAGAGCGGCTTGTCGCCGATGACGATCCCGGCCGCGTGGGTGCCGGCGTGGCGGTTGAGGCCCTCGAGGCGCGCGGCGATCCTCAGCAGATCCTTGATCTTGGGGTTCTCGTCGGCCAGCTCCTGCAGCTTCGGCTCCTGCTCGAGGGCCTGGGGGATCGAGACGCTCTTGCCCTGGGTTGCCTCGGGGATCAACTTCGCCACCTGGTCGCCCTCGGCGAACGACAGCCCCATCGCCCGGGCGACGTCACGGGTGACGCCGCGGGCCTTGAGCTGGTGCATGGTCGCGATCTGTCCGACGTTATCCCGCCCGTACTTTTCGACGACGTACTGGATCACCTCGTCGCGCCGGTTCATGCAGAAGTCGATGTCGAAGTCCGGCATGCTGACGCGCTCGGGGTTGAGGAAGCGCTCGAAGAGGAGCTTGTAGGGCAGGGGGTCGATGTCGGTGATTCGCAGCGCGTAGGCCACCAGCGAACCGGCGCCGCTGCCGCGGCCGGGCCCCACCGGTATTCGCTCCCGCTTGGCGTAGCTGATGAAGTCCCAGACGATGAGGAAGTAGCCGGCGAAGCCCATCGAGAGGATCACGCCGAGCTCGTGGTCGAGGCGCTCGCGGTACTCCTGCTCGTCGAATGAACGACGCTGGCCGCGGAACTCCTCGAACCGCTGCTCGAGCCCGTCCACCGACAGCTGGCGGAGGTAGGTCTCGAGGTCGTGGTCCTCCGGCACCTGGTAGTTAGGCAGGTAACACTTGCCGAGCTCGAGCTCGACCTCGCAGATCTCGGCGATCTTCGCCGCGGACTCGAGGGCCTGGGGCAGCTGGCGAAAGGCGTCCTCCATCTCCTCGGGCGACTTGAGGTAGAACTCGTCGACGTCGTGACGCATCCGGTCGGTGTCGCTGATCAGCTTGCCGGTCTGCACGCACATCAGGCAGTCGTGAGCCCGGGCGTCCTCGCGATCGATGTAGTGGCAGTCGTTGGTCGCCACCAGCCCGATGTCGAGCTTGCCGGCCAGCTTGACCAGCTCCTCGTTGACCTGATCTTGCTCGGGCAGCCGGTTGGACTGGAGCTCGAGGAACAACGCGCCCGGCTCGAAGATATCCTGGTATTCGCGCGCCACCTCGGCGGCCTGGGCGGTGCCGCGGTTGAGGATCGCCTGGGGGACCTCGCCGCCGAGGCAGGCGGTCAACCCGATCAGCCCGCCCCGCCGCTCGCGCAGCAGCTTCTTGTCGATCCGCGGGTGGTAGTAGAAGCCGTCGAGGTAGGCGCGGCTGACCAGGTAGGTGAGGTTGCGGTAGCCCTCGAGGTTCTTCGCCAGCAGCACCAGGTGGTAGGACTTGCGGTTGGTGCGGTCGGTCATGTCGCCGTCGGCGACGTAGGTCTCGCAGCCGAAGATCGGCTTGATCTCCGCCTTCCTGGCGGCCTTGTAGAAGTCGAGCGCGCCGAACATGTTGCCGTGATCGGTCAGCGCCACGGTGTTCATCTTCAGCTCGTGGAGCCGAGGAAAGAGGTCCTTGAGGCGGATCGCCCCGTCGAGCAGGCTGTACTGGCTGTGCAGGTGCAGGTGGGCGAAACCGGCGGCCATCGGGCTTGTTCTCCTCGCAAGGTCGGAAGCAGGATCCGAAGACTAGCTCGCTCGAACGGGCCCCGTCACCTCCGACCCATCATCGGGCCCGTGCGCACCGGGGCCCGCGTGCTATCATCTCTTCGAACCTTGTGAACTCGCTTAGGAAAATGGCATTGTCCTCGTCGGTGGCTCGGTGTGCTCTGCCAGTCCACCTCCGTGTCATGGTGGCCTACGCCGCGCTGGCCGCCACGTTTGCTGCGTGCGAGGCCGACATCCCGATCGACGACGGCGGACCGGGCGCTCGGCAGCTGTCGATCCTCGCGCCTGGCCGGAGCGTCGGGTTGGTGCCAGGCAAGCACAAGACCCTCGAGGTCCGTTATCACTCGCCCGGTGGAGCGCCGCTGGGAGACCAGCGTGTCGACTTCGCGATCTTCGGTGATCCCCAGGGATCGACCCTCTCCTCCGACGCCGCCCTGACGGATGACGATGGCGTCGCCGGAGTCAATGTCAACGCGGGCGCGGTGGCGGCGAGCTTCGTGGTGCGGGTCTCGGCGCCGCTGGCCGAGGACGTGGTCTTCGAGATCGAGATCAGCGCCGCTGGGTTCGGCGCGCTGCTGGTCGGCACCAGCTACACGGGATCGTTGCCGGTCGACTCGCTGACCCGGGTCGACTTCCTGCTCTACTCGGGGCCGCGGTGCCCCAGCCTGCTCGGCGGGGTGGGGCTCCCCGCCGGTCCCTCCGTGCCGCTGCGTCAGCGTAGCCGTGGGGCCGTCGGCGAGCGGGCGACCTTCGGCGCGCTGGCGCTCGACCGGGAGTACGCGCTGGTGGCCCGGGCAACCGACGAGGACCAGGTGGTGCGGGCGGCGGGCTGCGTCGAGCTGCCCGAGGGGCAGATCAAGGCCGACGTCGACGCCGAGCTGGTGGTCAGGCTCGAGGACATCTACCCCCCGATAGCAGGGACCTACCGCCTGACCACCGCCTTGAGGCTTCCCGTCGGCAGTCGCCCGCTGCTGCGAGCCCTGCGGCCCTGGGAGGATCTGGGAGATTGCCCCAACGACCCCGCCCAGCTGCTGCTCGACTGCATCGTCGACGCCGCCGACGGCGGCGATCCCCGCGACTGTGTCGTCGAGGGCCCATCGGCCGAGTCCGAGGCGATCATTGCCGAGCGGGGGGCGCTGTCGGGTGTCTGCCGCGAGGACACCACCAGCCGTGGCACGGTGGCGCTCGACCTGGTCCTGCGCCAGCGGATGGACTCGTCGCCGGCGCTCGACAAGCTCGAACCGCTGGCCGCTGCCGCCTTCGACGCCCTGAGCCGCTTCACCCTCTCGAGCACTCTCTCGCTCGAGGGATCCAATCGGGGGGGGGAGCTGGTGGCCAGCCATCGCATCGACGCGGTGATCTTCGAGCGCGACGGCGCCCAGCAATCCTACGATGCCGCGGTCATCGGGCTGTTCTTGCCGGAGGCGTCCCCGGTGGCGGCTTGGTTGGACCAGGGACGGCTGGTGGTCGGCGATCATCGGCTGAGCCTCGGCTACGGGCAGCTCGGTCGTCGGGCGCTTGGTCCGCTGGTGCTCGAGCCGGCGGGACTGCCCACCGACTCGGGTCAGCTGGCCGTGGCCATCGCCGAGCTCGTCGAGCACCGTCAGGGCAGCGGCAGCCCCCTGCGCGGGTGCGCAGCGATCGAGGTGGTGGTCTGCACGGCGGCACGGCTCGATCCCGGCTGTCTCGGTGCGGCCTGTGCCGCGGGCCTGGGGGCCCTCGCAGGGTACCTCGATCGGGGCTTCTTCTGGCTCGAAGGACCTCCCAGCGAGCTCGAGCTTGGT
>JAUVBO010000897.1 GCA_030591195.1 Pseudomonadota bacterium | reverse complement strand
GGTCTGGCGAGCCTTGCCATCATCGACCATCGGGGCGATCAGGTCGCTCTTGACCACGAGCTGGGTGATCGCGTCGAGGCGGTGCTCGCCGAGCTTGGGGACCAGGTGGACGTCGATCATCGAGCGGAGCCAGCGCCACGAGCGGCGCTTGGGGTTGTGACGTTCGGCCTCCTTCCACTGCTCGAGGGCCGTGGCTGCCGTCAGTCTGGATCAAGTTCGCGACCTGGGCGCATCGCGGATCGTCTCGGCAGCAACACAGCGTCGAGAACTGCTTCGATGAGGACATCTACAACGCCTGTATGACGAGCGATGGGGAGCTCTGGGAAGAGGCCGCGGTGAGCCTCGACGGCGCGCCCGCAAATCTCGCGCTTCGCAAACGCCCTCTGCAGCAGGTGTGATCACACTGCAGCCGCTGCAGCCAACGTGGTCAGCGTGCGAAGCTTGATGTAACCTGGAGTCTCATCACACATGGGATTAGGGGCGATGGTCAATCATCCGTCGCGGCTCGTGACGCTAGCGCTGCTCTTTGTGCTCTTTCTGATCTTGCCGACCGCCAGCGCCGAGCAACAGACAGCACCGATCGTCGCCGTTTTCGACCTGCAAGACCACAGCGGACAGCTCGCGCCGCGGCTGCTGCTGCAGCTCAAGGCCTACCTGCGCGCCAAGCTCTCCGAGGGCGGAGTCTTCCAGGTGGTGCCAGAGGGGCAAATGCGCGGCCGGCTGCGCCAGCAGAAGAAGGACTCGTACAAGCACTGCTATGACGAGAAGTGCCAGATCGAGCTCGGGCGCGAACTGGCGGCGCAGAAGTCGCTCTCGACCCAGATCGCCAAGGTAGGCAGCCAGTGCGTGGTGATGAGCGCGCTGTATGACCTGCGGCGATCGACCGCGGAGAGGTCCGCTTCACACAAAACTGGCTGCAGCCAGACACAGCTCATCGAGGCGGTCGAGCACATCGCCGCCGCGCTACGGCCAAAGCGTATCGCAGCGGCTGCGCCGGCCAGACCCACCGGCGGGCTGATTCTGCGCAGCGAGCCTGTAGGCGCCACTGTCTGGCTCGATGGCAAGCAGCGCGGGAAGACGCCGCTGACGCTGATCAACATCGCCCCAGGCAAGCACCAGGTGAAGCTGACCAGCCGCTACCACGAGCAGCGCGCCACCGTGGTGGTGCAGGCCGACCGGATGTCCGACCAGCGGATCAAAATGTCGCTCAACGCCGCTGGCCAGGCCCGCGAACAGGCACGCCGAGCGGCCGAGTTGCAGCGGCAGCAACTGCGCCAGCAACGACGCGAAGCGGTCGCGGCTCGACGGCGCAGCGGATCCCGCTGGGGCTACTCGCTGCTCGGCGGCTCGCTGGCCGCGCTGGCCACCGCCGGGGTGCTCTACGGGGTCGGCATCCCGATGGTCAACGATGGCGACGACCTGTACGGCGACGCCCGCTTTCGGTCCGACATGGACGACGGACGCGACAAGATCGAGACGGCGCGCCCGATGATCTACACCGCCATCGGGCTGACTGTCGCTGGCGTGATCACGCTGGGCGTGGCGCTCAAGGTGCTCGGCTCGCGCCCGGCCGAGCCGCCGGCTGACGAGCAGCGGGCCGGGTGGACGCGGGCGGCGTCCTGCGGACCGCTTCCCGGCGGCCTCGGCTGCTCCCTCGGCGGACGGTTCTGACCATGCGACGAAGAGACCATCTCGACGTTCTCGACTTTGGAGCTGCGACGACGGGGTTGCTCGCCGCGTCCCTCGCGTTGTCTGGCTGCATCAACTTCGATCACTTCTGGGACCAGCGGCGCTGCAGTGACAGCTGCGACGGCGTCTGCTACGACGGCGAGTGCGTGGCCCCAAAAGACCTGCATCAAACCAGCTTCGCGCGGGTTGGCAAGGGCTCCTTCACCATGGGCGCAAAGATCGACGGGTTCGACTGCGGCCCCTCGGCGTCTTTCGAGCCACACACTGTGACGCTGACCCGCGACTTCGACATCGCGATGACCGAGGTGACCGCCGCCCAGCTCTTCCTGGCCCTCGATTACACGACGCGATCCACGCCCGAATGTTCGCAGGATCGCTGCACCCCGAGCTACAAACAGAAGGTCGAGATCCTCAACACGCCGGCCGCCAACCTCAGCTGGCACATGGCGGCCTCTTACTGCAACGCCTTGTCGAAGCGAGAGGGATTCGATGAATGTTACAGCTGCAAGGGAAGGCCTATCTTCCCCGATGACGAGGAACGGCCCCCGGATGCTGGACCCCCGCCGATCCCGACAGACGACGATCTGCTGCTCTGCAGGAGCGCTGCTGCCTTCGCCGGCGACAAGATCTACGATTGTCCGGGCTACCGCCTGCCCACCGAGGCCGAGTGGGCTTATGCCGCCCGCAGCGGCACGAGCAGCAGCGAGCTGACCTACAAGGGCGACTTCGACCTGTGCGCTGCTGAAGATCCCGTGCTCGATGCCATCGCCTGGTACAAGGGTAACTCGGCAGGTCAACCGCACGCGGTGGCTCAAAAGGAGCCAAACAGCATGGGCCTGCACGACATGCTCGGCAACGTGGCCGAGTGGGTTCACGATGGCAGCACGGACCAGCCCCCCACGGAGGGCGGGACGCGCACGGACCCGGTGGTGCCCTTCGACGTCGACGACGCCAGCGCCTGGGCGGTGATTCGCGGCGGCTCGTACGATGACGAGCCGAAGTGGGTCTTCACGGCCGCGCGGGATTTCCACAACGCGCGCGAAGCCTTCGACAGCCGCATTGGCTTTCGCTGCGCAAGAACCGTAATGCCTTAGCAGGCGCCCGACGCAGTCGAGCCAAAAACTATGCTTGGCGCTCGCCACCTTCCTTTCAGCTCAGATCAACAGCGAGAGGGACATCGCCG
>JAUVBO010000158.1 GCA_030591195.1 Pseudomonadota bacterium | reverse complement strand
GACGAGGAGCCGCAGGCGATCCGGTCGCGGCAACCGTTGCAGCAGGCAGTGAGCCAGGTCGATCCGGCCCGGGTCTATCCGGTCGGTCAGCTGGTGCAGCTCGCTTCACGTCAGGTGGACCAGCACTTCGGCGCGGTGTCGGTCGAGGGCGAGGTCTCCAACCTCAAGCGGCCGACGTCGGGACACCTCTACTTCACGCTCAAGGACGCACGGGCCCAGCTCCCGGTGGTGATCTTCCGTTCGCCCGCCTCGAGGCTCAACTTTCGGATCGAGGACGGTCAGAAGCTCCGCTGTCGCGGCCGGTTGACCATCTACGAGCAGCGGGGGCGGTTCCAGCTGATGGCCGAGGGGGCCGAGCCGACAGGGGTGGGCGCGCTGCAGCTGGCCTTCGAGCAGCTCAAGCGCAAGCTCGCCAGCCAAGGGCTCTTCGCGGCGGCCCACAAGCGTCCGCTGCCGCGTTGCCCGCGGCAGCTGGCGGTGGTCACCTCGCGCACCGGAGCAGCGCTGCGTGACATCCTCCGGGTGCTGGAGCGTCGCTGCCCGGTGGCCGTCCTGGTCTGCCCGACGCCGGTCCAGGGCGCCGGCGCGGCCGCCGAGGTGGCGCTGGCGCTGGGGCGCGCCGATCGTTCCACGGCCGACCTGATCATCCTCGCCCGGGGCGGCGGCAGCCTCGAGGACCTCTGGGCGTTCAACGAGGAGGCGGTGGCTCGCGCGATCCACGCCGCGCGGACTCCGGTGATCTCCGCGGTGGGGCACGAGGTCGACGTGACCATCGCCGACCTGGTCGCGGACCAGCGGGCGCCGACGCCGTCGGCGGCGGCGGAGATGGCGGTGCCGGCCCGCTCGGAGCTGCAGCAGCAGCTCGCCGGGCTACGGCAGCGACTCGGCCGTCGGCTCGGCCAGCAGCTCGCGGCCGAGCGTCTGGAGCTCGAGCGGGCCCTGCGGCGGCTCGGGTCGCCTCGCGGGCTGATCGACCGCAGCCGGCTCGGGCTCGACGATGGGGTGCGACGAGGCCACGAGGCCGTGACGCGCGGAGTCGCCCGGCGCCGGCGAGCCCTCGGCGAGCTCCAGCTGCGGCTGAGCGCCCAGCAGCCGCGAGCCCGCGTGGCGCGGGATCGGGCCAGCCTCGAGGCGCTGGGGGCCCGGGTGATCGCCGCAGAGCGCGCCCGGCTGCAACAGGCCCGTGCGTCGTTCGCCGCGCTGGCCGCCCGGCTCGAGGCGCTCAGCCCGCTGGGGGTGCTGGCCCGGGGCTACAGCCTCGCCCGCGACCGGGCGGGGCGGGTGGTGCGCGACGCCGATCAAGTAGCGCCGGGTGAGGCGATCGACCTCCGCCTGCACCGCGGCGAGCTTCGCTGCCGAGTCCTCGGGCGGAGCGGCGAGCGGGACTGATCCGAACCTCCGCTTGACCGGCCGGTCCGGCGGAGGCTATCAACAAAGGCCATGTCGGATCCTGAGGCCGTCTTCATCTTCGATCCCAAGGTCGGCGCGCTCCAGCGAGTGGTCTCGGTCGTCGAGCACCTCGGCTACCGGGCGCTGGCGACCTCGAGCACGGACGAGGCGCCGGCGATGCTCGAGGATGAGGCGCTGGCCGCGATGCTGGTCGCTAGCTGCCCGGAGGGTGTCGAGCTCTGTCTCTACGTCGGCGAGTTCACCAGCGTCGACGCGCCGATCGCTGCGCTGCTGCAGGACAAGGAGCAGCGCCCGCCCCAGGAGGTCGTCGACGAGATGAACGCCGACGCCTACCTGCCGTCACCTTGCACCACCAGCGCGCTCGAGGCGTTCCTGTCCGCCGGCAGGAAGCTGTCGCGCATGCGCGAGCAACAGCGGGAGCTCGAGCACCAGCTGTCCGACGCCGAGGAGCGGCTGAGGCAGGCCACCGGCCCGGGAAGCAGCGGCTTCCATCAGTTCGATACGGTCAAGGATCTGCTGGTGGTCGAGGTGCGTCGCGCCAAGCGCTACGGGTATCCGCTGTCGGTGCTGATGGTCGGGCTCGACCCGCTGCCGGCGATTCACGAGATGAAGCGCCCCTCGCTGCAGCGCGACATCACCGCCGCCCTCTCGGTGGCGATCGCCAAGTCGATCCGGGCGATCGACTTGCCGATCCAGTACGCGGCCGACCGGATCCTCGTCTTCCTGCCGCACACCGACCTGACGGGGTCGGAGGAGGTCGGCCGGCGGATCAAGCGGCGGATCAAGCGCATCACCTACCGCGGCGAGGGACTGACCGCCCAGATGACCGCGAGCGTGGGCTTGGCGGGGATCTCGGTCGGCGACAACCTGACCTTCTCCAAGCTGATCAAGGACGCCAGCGCCGCCCTCAGGGCCGCCCAGCTCAAAGGGGGCGACCGGGTGATGAAGCGGGTGGGCGGCTCGTCTTAGATATCAACATTGTGATATTGTTTGTTTTATCTGGGCCAGTTGCTGGGGCGTGCCGGGGTGCCGGATCGGCGACATCGAGCCGGGCGATGGTCAATTTGGGCGTCAGGCTACTTGCCGGCTAATATTGATCGACTGTCTGCCCGATGAAGCTGTGTCCCCTCTGCCAAACGCCGCATCCCGGCAGTGCCACGCACTGCATGCACGACGGGACCGCCCTTCGCCCGCTCGTGAGTCCATTTGCCGAGGAGAACGCCGATCCCTCCACCGACCCCGGTGCGGGTCCGGCACTCGTCGACCGGGGAGTCGTCCGTCCTGGCGGGCCGACCGAGAAGGTCCCCGCATTGACGGAGGCGGAGCTCCAGGCGATGCTCGAGGCGCGGGAAGCGCCCGAGCCGACCCTGGTCGGCGACGACGACGTCACGGTGAGCCTCAACGACGGGCTCCTCGCCGAGCTGGGGGTGCAGCCCGACGTCCCGGTCGAGGGGCTCGGCGGCCGGAGGGGTGAAGAGCTCACCGAGCCGACGACCCCCAACTGGCGTGGTGGCGCCCGGCGAGCCGGCGGCGGGACCGGTGAGGCGACGATCGTCGTCGATGACACCCGGCCCGAGGGGCCCAAGGGCATGCGCAGCGCGGCGCTGGGTCGGGACACCGGTGTGGACGACGACACCGGTGTGGACGACGACCAGTCGATGGACGACGACCAGTCGATGGCCGGCGACACGGCGATTGACGAGACGGGCTCTACCGAGACGGGCTCTACCGAGACCGGGGTCGAAACCGGCGTCGAAGGCGACACGGGCGCTGACGGCGACCGCGGCGACGCTCGTCCCGGGGGTCCGACCGGGGAGCGCGACGTCGCGCTCCTCGCGCCCGACCTAGCCAACGAGCTCGAGGGCCCATCGGTGGTCGAGCGGCTCGATCGAGTCGCGCTGACCGCCCGTCGGGTCCAGGGCGGTCTCTTCGATGACGACGGCGTCGACGGCGTGCTGGTGGAGCCGGCCTCGGCACAGGTGGTCTCGCGGATCAAGCGCACGGCAGGGTCTCGGCTGGCGCTGTTGCCGAGCGAGCAGCGGCGCTTCGGCCGCTACGTGCTGCTCTGCCGCTTTGCCAGCGGCGGGATGGCTGATCTGTTCCTCGCGAGCATCGCCGGGCCGGCAGGCTTCGAGAAGCTGATCGCGATCAAGCGGATCCACGAGCACCTCACGGCCCAGCCGGGCTTCCTCGAGATGTTCCTCGACGAGGGACGGCTGGCGGCGCGGATCAGCCACCCCAACGTCGTCGACGTGATCGAGCTCGGACGGGTCGAGGACTCGCACTTCATCGCGATGGAGTACGTGTCCGGCCAGAGCTTGCGCTCGCTGCTGCGCCGCCAACGTCTCCCCTACGCGATGGGCGCCCGGATCGTCTCGCAGGCGGCCTCGGGGCTGCACGCCGCCCACGAGCTGCGCGACGACCGCGGCGAGCTGTTGCAGGTGGTCCACCGCGATGTCTCGCCGGGCAACATCCTGGTCAGCTACGCGGGCGCGGTGAAGGTGGTCGACTTCGGGGTCGCCCGTGCCCGGGGCAACCTCCACACCACCGCCGTCGGGATGATCAAGGGCAAGTTCGCCTACATGTCCCCCGAGCAGGCACAAGCCGGCGGTGTCGATCGCCGCAGCGACATCTTCTCGCTCGGTGTGGTGCTCTACGAGGCCACCACCCGCCGGCGCCTGTTTCGTGCCGACAGCGACCAGGCGACCTTGCTCCGGGTGGCCAGCGAGCCGATCCTGCCGCCGTCGGCCCTCGATGCCGACTACCCGCTCCGGCTCGAGCAGGTGGTGATGCAGGCGCTCGAGCGGGACCCCGACCGACGCTTCCAGAGCGCCGAGCAGCTGCACGAGGCGCTCGAGGGCTACATCCACGAGAGCGGTCAGCGGGTGCTGCCCGGCGCGATCGCTGCTCAGATGCGAGATGTCTTCGCCGAGCAGATCGAGGAGAAGCGGCAGATCATCCGGCGCTCCCGTGAGACGCTGGCCGAGCCGCTGGCGACGGCCGACTTCGCCGAGAGCCCCTCGCACTCCTCGAGCATCTTCAGCAGCACCGAGCTGGCCGGCGACCGGCGGCGTCGCCGGCTGCTGATCGGCGGCGTGAGCGGCTTGGTGCTGCTTGGGCTGCTGGCGGTGCTCGCGCTGGTCTTCAGTCGCTCGCCCACCGCCCCTCGCACGGTGAAGATCTCGATCTCCGCCATCCCTGCGGAGGCGAAGATCGCGGTCGACGGCAAGGAGGTGGACAACCCTTGCGAGCTCGTCCGCCCGCCGGCCAAGGGCGTCGCCCGGGTGGTGGTCTCGGCGCCGGACTACGTCACCCGGCGCGTCGCGGTGCCACTCTCGCGTGGGGGACGGCTGATGGTGGCGCTGGATCGCAGGGCTCGACCGGATGTTGGTGTCTCCTCCGACGGGCGGGTCGAGGCGTCTTCCGGCAGCCCCGACAGTGGCCCGCTGCCGGCGCCGGCGTCGGTGGTACGGCTGAAGATCAAGCCGTCGCGGTCGCCCTCGCCGCCGGTCCGTCGGCCGCGGCCACGCCCGAAGCCTCCGCGGCGCAAGATCGACAAACCCACGAGCACCAAAAATAAACTGTTCGCCAATCCCTACGAACAGTAGAAAATAGGGCATGCGTTGGTTTCCGCTTGGCTCCCTCGGCGGCTCCTGTCCGAGGGGTGGTCGGGGGCTGCTCGCGAGCGCGGTGCTATCCGCGCTCGTCTGGACCGTCTCTCCGGGGCGGGTGTCCGCGGATCAGACCTCCGGCCGGGATGCATCCAAGGCCTTCGCGCGAGGCTCGAAGCTGTTCTCGGCGGGTGACTATCCCGCGGCGATCAAGGCCTTCAGGCGGGCGTACCAGCTCAAGCCGCACTTCCTCGTCCGCTGCAACCTCGCCCTCTGCTTCGAGCAGCAGAGCGACTTCATCGCCGCTGCCGCCGAGTACCGCGCTTGCCTCGCCGAGGGGTCGGAGAAGACCCGCGCCGGGCCGCGGATCAAGCGGTCACTCTCCCGGGTCGAGGCGCGCATCGCCTGGGTCAGCGTCCACAGCCCCCGCGCGGGCGGCATGGTGCTGGTCGACGGCAAGGAGGTGGGCCAGGCACCGCTGCGAGTAGCCCTCAACCCCGGCGCCCGGAAGATCGAGGTCCGTCGAGACGGCGCCCGTCCCGCCCGGACGACGATCCAGGTCAAGGGGGGCGAGAAGCTGGCCGTCGAGCTGGTGCCGATCCCCTTGGTCGTCGAGCCACCGCCGCCGGACGACCCCGAGCCGCCGCCCGAGCCGCGGCGCCGGGGGCTGTCGAAGGGCTGGTTCTGGGGAGCCGTGGGCCTGACCGCGGCCCTCGCCGCCACCGGTGCGGTGCTCGGCGTACAGACGCTGCAGTTGAGGACCGCGTTCGAGGAAAACCCGACCCCGGATCGCTACGACAGCGGGGTGAACCGCCGGCTGGCGACCAACCTGATCTTCGCCGCGGCGGCGGCCGCTGGGGCCTCGGCGACGGTGCTCTACTTCTACACCGACTTCTCCTCCTCCTCCGTTGACCAGGAGCGGGCGTCGGCAGGGACCTCTTTCGGGATCGGCTTGCGGGGGACCTTCTGAAGGTTGTCGGACGAGGTGCGCGGGGGCCGGCCGGTGCCCTCGTCAGCTGGGGCTGCGCGGCGGCGTTGGTCCTCGGCCTGGCCGGCGCGGGGTGCCTGGTTTCGTTCGACGAGAGCCTGATCGGCGGCGACGGATCGCTCGCCGACGCTGGCGACCTAGACGCGGGGACGCCGCCAGCCGACGGCGGCGTCGACCTCACCCCCGCCGATGCTGGCGCCGTGGATCGAGCTGCGGACTTCGCCTGCGGTGGGGAGCCGAGCTGTGACGGCGACGACCTCGTTCGCTGCGGTCAAGTGGAGGTTAGCTGTCCCCTGGGCTGCGCCGATGGCCCGCCCCCGGGGTGCCGGGGCCTGGTGCCGAGCAACGGCCTGCCGGCACCCCCCGCCAGGGCTGGCAGCGGCAGCCAGCTGGCCGAGCTGGTGATCTCCTCGAGCAGCGCGATCGTCGACGCGTGCACGGGCTGGATCGACGGCAAGCCGCCTGGCGCTGGCCTCGCGTTCGTCAAGGTCGAGCAGGCCGGCGCTCCGGACATCGGCGTGCTGCATGCGCGGGAGATCCGGATCAGCGCGAGCGCTCGCTTGGCCGTGGTCGGGACCTGCGCCCTGGCCCTGATCGCGGACGAGCAGAACGCGATCG
>JAUVBO010000846.1 GCA_030591195.1 Pseudomonadota bacterium | reverse complement strand
TGGGGCCTCGGCGGCTGGGGCCTCGGCGGCTGGGGCCTCGGCGGCTGGGGCCTCGGCGGCTGGGGCCTCGGCGGCTGGGGCCTCGGCGGCTGGGGCCTCGGCAGCAGCTTCGGCCGCTGGCACCGGCTCGGCGTACTACCTCTCGATCGTCTCGATGATCTGGCGGGCCTGCTTCTCGCTGCTGATGTTGAAGCCGGACTGCTTGCGGTAGACGCCGTTGCTCTTCTTGAACCGGACAATCGAGACCTTCGGGTCGCGGTACGTGCCGGTCTTGCGGTCGAGGTCCTGGTAATAGAACATCACCGTCGCCCACGCCCCCTTGCTCAGGATCTCCTTTTTGAGCTCTTTTCGGACCAGCTGTCCTTGGTCCTCGTAGTCAAACGTTAGCTCGTCAACCGTCCGCGCCATGGTCTTCCTCTCGTGTCGTCTCGTTCTTGGGCTCTGCCCGGCGTGGCCCTGCCGGTGTGTCCGCTAGTCGTGGTCCTCGATGTCGGTCAGTGGTCGTCGCTCCGGCGTGCGTCCGGACGGCGCTAGGGCGACTGCAAGGTCGCCCGCTCGCGGACGGTCACCCGCAGCTCGCCTCGGTCCAGCCCCGTGGCGGCGAAGAAGGTGCGACGGAGCCGCACGATCTCCAGCGTCAATCGGTTGCTGCCCGTCCCGGCCGTGGTCCCACTGCCCATCGCCTGCCCGACCAGGTCGGCAGGGATCTCGAAATCGCCGTCATCACGCGGCCGGCACCGTAGCGCCAACTCCCGCTCCCCCTTGGTGTAACGAAGCTCCAAATATGTCACGTCGCCCGCATCCCGGCTCGCCCGCCACTGCAGCGCCAGGGGGATGTTGTCCTCGATCGACAACCCCTGAGGTTGGCTCACGCTGTCCTTGATCGACGACCCCTGATGTTGACTGACGCCGTCGGGGACCTGGCCGGCCACCCGCAACAGCCTTGGGTGCTCGGGGCCGGCGCTCTGCACCTTGAATGGGCCAACCGCCTCGCCGCCCGTGGTGGTGACCGCCACCGAGCCGGGTCGCTGACCCGCCGAGCGATCGTCCGCCGAGCGATCGGTCGTCGCCTGGGCCTCGGCGTAGACCACTCCAGAGATGAACGGAAGCAACCCCGGGAAATGACGTGGTTTGAGAGTGACCTCGCCGCCGGTGGTCTTCACCATCAGATTCCCCGCCTCGAGCAGGGCGACGTGGCCCGGCTCCTCCTGCTCCAGACGATCTCGCTCGAGGTCGAGGGTCACGTCGAAGATCCTGCAGGCGTCCTCGGGTGGCAGATCGCGCGAGGGGTCGAGCGGCAGGCCGAGCAGCCGCGCCACGTACTCGCGCTGCATATCGGTGAAGTGGACGAACTGGGCGTGGGCCTTGAGCTGGAGCGAGGCGCTGGTGTCGGTCCACTCCTGGTCGTAACTTACCGATAGCAACCCGAATCGGCTCTCGTCGAGATCCGTGCCGCTCTCGGTCGATGGCTCACCGCTGCAGGCGACGAAGAGCGCTGCGGCGCTGAGCAGACCAAGTATTGATAAACCCGAAGGTCTCGAGGTTCGCATTGGATCTCCAGCGCGGATCTAAGCTTCCACGGAGTGACCGTCGACTACACAGCCAGCTATCCAATCGTCAACCCGTGATTTTAGCTGAACCGGCAGGTTGAATCAATCTTTCTATTACATGGGCCGCGCAGCAGCAGACCTTCCCGCGCCGTCCATTGAGCAACCCCTTGGGTGACGACTTTATTCGAGGCCAGCAGCCGCACCCGTCGCCGCATTGCAAACCGCTGCCGTCCAAGATAGGAATTACCCATGAAGATCACGGACGAACAGCTGACCAGGCTCGCCGGCCTCGCCCGGCTCGAGCTCGATGAAGGGGAGCGGGGGCCGATCCGCGCCGAGCTCGGCGCGCTCCTGGCCTACTTCGAGGCTCTCGAGGAGCTCGACACCAGCGACGTCCCTCCCACCGCCCACGTGCTGGCGGTCGACTGTCGCCGTCGAGCAGATCGCTTGGCCCACGCGGATCCAGCATCTCGGTCCGAGGCCCTGGTGGCGAATGCCCCGGAGCACGCCGATGGCTTCTTTGTCGTGCCGACGGTCATCGAATGAAGCCTGGGATCTCCGAAGCGGGCGCCACCGAGCTCGCCACCGCGGTCGTCGCCGGCGAGCTGAGCGCCGTCGAGGTCATCCGTCACTACCTCGAGCGGATCGACCGCCTCGACGAGCGGCTCAATTCCTTCATCACCGTCGACGAAGACGGCGCGCTCGACCAGGCCCGCGAGGTCGATGCTGCCCTGGCCCGGGGTCTGCCGCCGGGCCCGCTGTGCGGCGTGCCGGTGGCGGTCAAGGACATCCTCGTCACCAGGGACCTGCGGACCACCTGTGGCTCGCGGATGCTGGCCGACTGGCGGCCAACCTACGATGCTACGGCGGTCACGCGCCTGCGGCGGGCGGGAGCGGTGATCGTCGGCAAGACCAACATGGACGAGTTTGCCATGGGGTCGTCGACCGAGCGCTCGGCCTTTGGCGCCTGTCGCAACCCCTGGGACCTCGCGCGCGTGCCAGGCGGCTCCTCGGGCGGCTCGGCGGCGGCGGTCTCGGCGCGGCTCTGCGGCGCGGCCCTGGGCACGGACACCGGCGGCTCGATCCGCCAGCCCGCTGCGCTCTGCGGCGTGGTGGGAGTCAAGCCGACCTACGGGCGGGTCTGCCGCTATGGCCAGGTGGCGTTCGCCTCGAGCCTCGACCAGATCGGGCCCCTCGGCGCGACGGTCAAGGACTGCGCGGCGCTGCTCGAGGCGATCGCGGGCCACGACCCGCGGGACGCCACTTCGGTGGACGAGCCGGTGGGTCGCTACGTCGAGGCCTGTGACCGGGCGGCGACGGCCTCGCTGTCGGGGCTGCGCATCGGCGTGCCCCGCGAGTACCTCGCGGTCAGCAACCAGGCGGTCAGCAACCAGGCGGCCGGCGACCAAGCGGCCGGCGACCAAGCGGCCGGCGACGAGGGCGACGGCGGGCTGGCGCCCACGGTCGCCGAGGCGGTTCAGGTCGC
>JAUVBO010000590.1 GCA_030591195.1 Pseudomonadota bacterium | reverse complement strand
TGTCGTAGCCGGCGTGCTTCAGTTCCGGGCCCCAGAATCCACCCATCATGGAGAAGGCCATGAGCCGCGTCTGGGGGGAGATGGTGGAGACGATGGTCCGGTTGCAGCCGGGAGCAGGCGTGCCGGCCAGCAGACCGGTGCCGAACACGAGCAGGTTCTCTGGATCGAAAGGCTCGACCTCGGGTCCAACCCGATCCCACATCAACTTGGCGTTGGTACCCAGACCCCCCAGGTAGAGCTCGGTCAGCCGTGGGTCGGTCTCCACCCTCTCGATGTTTCCCCGGGTCAGGTCGACCTCGAGGTTGAACCCTGTCTCTGCGTACCTCATCGGTTTCCCCTGTCGTCGTTGCTGACAGCGTCATCGCTAGAGCTGGAAACGATGTATCCATCAAGAAAGAGAGCGGTCTGTTGGGCGGCAAGATGATCGAGGCTCACTCGGCTCCGCTCGGCGTCGTACCACTGATAGAACCAGTTGAGCATGCCGAACAGGTTGGCCGTGGCGAGCCACGAGCCGGCGCCGTGCCGTGGAACGAGGTCCTTGACGATTCCGTGGACGGTCTCGAAGTAGGCGCGGCGACGCTCGTGCACGTCGTTGTAGGCTTCGCCTTCGAGGGCCTCGAGCTCGCGGGCGCAGACCTTGAGCGCTGGCATGTTCTCGCCAAAGTGGCCCACGTGATTGCGCACCGCCGCACCGAGGCGCTGGCGCGGGTCTTCCACACCTTCGAGGCAGCTTCGCAGGCCCCGGAGCAGCGAGTCGAAAGTATGGAGCTGGATCCAGTACAGCAGCTCTTCCTTGCTCGCCACGTAATGGTAGATGCCCGCGAGGCTGACCCGGGACTCGGCGGCGATGCGCCTCATCGAGGCCCTGTCGTACCCCACCTCGGAAAAGACCCGCGCCGCCGCATCCAGCAGAAAGAGCAGCTTGCTGTCGAAGGTTGGGGTCCGCTTCCGTGTGCTGGCCAGTGGTAGCATCCGCGCCCGTTCGAACGTTCGTTCGAGAGTGTGCCTGGTGGCGAAGGAGGTGTCAATCACGGTCGATAATGCCTGTGGTTTCAAGGGCGAGCCGCTTGACGGGAGGAGGCTTGGGACACCCCCCCGCGTCAGGGACAATGCGTTCAATCGTGGGCGAATACCTCGACGTGATCGAGCGTCGCACTGCGACCGCGGGCGAAAATCCTCACCGTGCCGGCCGTCAGGGGCATCAGGTCGTGGACGATCTTTTGGGTGTCGGTGAAGATCGTTGGCCTTTTCAGGTCCAGGGGGGCACCTCCAGTCTCGGTGAGCAGCCGGCAGTGCTGGGTCGTCGAGTCACCCCAGGCTTGCAGCCTGTAACTGGTCTCGGCCACGAACGGGACCGCGGGCGGCTGACTCCAGGCCCCGGTGCAGAAGCGATCGTTCGGGTAGCCAGCCTGGTCGATGCAGTGGACCGTGTGGAGTCCGATGGATGGCGAGTAGCCGCTGGGATAATTCGCTACCGGCTTGTGGTGTTCCCACACCTCGCACGAGCGTGAATAGTTGCCGTCGACGTTGAGCACCATCCCGAGCGACCAGACCACCGGCGCCGTGGTCGGCGCCGGACCGGGCGTGAACTTGATCTCGACGAGGTACTTGGCGCCGGCGGTGGTGAGCCTCGCCGCGTCGATCAGCTGCAGGGTCACGCCGCTGTCGAGAGCCAGCTGGCCGCAGGACCAGGCGGCGCCGGGCTCGCAGCTTCGCTGGTCAGCGTCGAGGCAGCGGTCGCCCTCCTTGCAGCTGCAGGCCAGGCTGGAATCTCCGCAGCCGGCTCCACAGCTCGGGCCGCCCAGACCTGCCACCGCGGAGTAGCTCAGGCGCCAGCCGGTTCGCTCCGCGGCCGAGAACCCGTCGAGCTGCAGCAGCTCGTTGCACGCCTGGGGCCAGGGGTCGGCGGCCAGACCGTCGCCATCGTCGTCTCCTTCGCAGGTGACGCACTGACTGGCGCAGTCGGCGACGCGAACCTCCTGCGGCTCCTCACACGGCGGCCCGTTGGCCACCGAGTCGTCCGCCACCGAGTCGTCCGTCACCGAATCGCCAGCTCCTCCCTCCAGCGAATCAGCGGGCGCCCCATCGGCTTGCTGGGCAGCGGAGCCGGTGTAGCGATAGACCGTCTGACACCCGCAAAGCGCCACGAGCGCTGCAACCGAGAGGGCACGTTCTCGCCGAACCGATCCGATCATCCCTTGCTCCTGTCCACCTCCACCCGATCGCGTAGCCACAGCAGGCGGTGCCGGAGCTTGCCGGACATATGACTGCCATACACGCCGAGCGCGAGGGCGAGGATCAACAGCACCACCCGAACCTCCCACAGCAGGGCGACGAGCGCGACCAGCAGGCACTTGATGAAGATCAGCAGCCCGCGCAGCTCACAGAGCGCCGCGAAGGTGGCGTACAGGTCCTGCGCTAGCAGCAGGCCGCCGCTGATCACCACCGCGACCAGCCACGGCAGCAGCGTCTCCTGGCTCTGGCCGAAGACGTGCCCGCCGAGCAGCGTTCCGGTGACGAGGATGTGCAGCACGCGCAACGTCATGCGCACCCAGCGACCGCCAGGAAGACCGCGCGGCGTTTCCGGGAACAGCAGCTTGCTCACTGGTGTACCTCCCGTAGCGGCCGCTCGCCGCATGCCGCGCAGCGCTCATCGCGGCAGGCCACGATCCGCTGCCAGCTCTGCTCCCACAGATCGAACCGCAGCAGCGCGGGCGGCGAGCTGGCCCCGGCCAGCACCTTGCAGGCCTCGATCGCCTGGATCGCCGCGACGATCGCGGGCACGGGTCCGAGCACGGCGCCGCCGGTGGCAGCGACGAGCGGCTCTTCGTCCGAAGACCGCGGGAAGAGGCAACAGAAACAGGGCCCCTGTCGGGGCAGGACGGTCATCGTCATCCCGGTCGCGCCGTCGACCCCCCCGTAGATCCACGGCAGCGCGTGCCCCAGGCAGGCGTCGTTGATCAGGTAGCGGGACCTCAGGTTGTCGGTGGCGTCGATCACGAGCGACACCTCGCGGAGCATCTCCTCGACGTTCCCCTCGGAGAGCTCGACGGCGTGCGCCTCGACCGAGACGTCGCTGTTGATCGCCTGGAGCTTGCCGCGGGCGACGTCGACCTTCGGCGAGCCGATATCACGCTCGTCGTAGAGGATCTGCCGGTGCAGGTTGTCGAGCTCGACGCGGTCGGGGTCGACCACCCGCAGGCCTCCCACGCCGGCCCTGACCAGCGCGCTGCACGCCGCGGCACCCAAGCCCCCGCAGCCGACGACGAGCACCCTCGCTCGCGCGAGGCTGCGCTGGCCCGCCTCGCCGAAGGGCGAAAAGGCGATCTGCCGCCGGTAGCGGTCCATCATCGGATCAATCGGGTCAGTCGCCATCCGACGCTACCCGCCGCCGGCTGGACGAACCAGCCAGACCGTATCGCTGCTGTCGAGCGGCGTACGCTTGCCCTTCAGCGCGTTGATGCTCCGTCCATTGACGATGATCGCCGCGCCCTGCAGCGCCTGGCGAAACGGCTCGCCGTAGCGAGCGGTCCCTAGCCGGATCAGCTCCCCGACGGTGGCCGCCTCGATCTCCACCTGGCGCATGCCGACCGCCTGGGCGAGCGAATGGGAGGGAATCAGGATCGCCATCGTTGCTCCCTGCTCGCGCGCACCCCACTCAGACCGAGGGCGCGATCTCGAGCCGGCTGAGCGTCGCGGGAGTGGGGATCCCGTGCTCGTCCCACCCGCGCCGCTTGTAATAGGAGGGCAGCATCTTGCCCAGGGGAACGCCCCGGGACAACCCCGAGAAGGTCGGCTCGTTCAGCAGCCGCGGGGGCAGCGTGTCGTCCCTGCTGGAGAGACCCT
>JAUVBO010000028.1 GCA_030591195.1 Pseudomonadota bacterium | reverse complement strand
GCCCTTCGTCCGCGGCGGCCTCTCACTGCGGCCGCTGGCACGGCTGGTGTTGCGCGCGGGGCTGCTCTACGACCCGTCGCCGGCGCCGGCCGAGACCCTGGCGCCCAACTCGCCCGACTCGAATCGGCTCGGCGTCACCGTGGGGGCCGGGGTGCGGCTGGTGGGCGGGCTGCACGTCGAGGCGTTCTACGGCTTCGTCGCCCTGCTCGGCAACGACAGCGAGAGCCCCGAGGCGCTACCGTCGAGCTACGACGGACGGATCCACCTCTTCGGCTTCGGCCTGCGCTATCGCCACGACTGGCAGCAGACTCGCTGAGGTCGCTGAGGCGACGCCCTGCAGGAGGCATCCTGCAACGCCCTGCGTCGCCGCGCGGCAAGCGCGCCTCGGACATCTAGGTCGGCCGCCGCCCCTTCGGTGCTGGTCTTTCAGCGGGGAAACAGCTGCCCCGAACCGGCAGTGTCACTTTAGAGGGGGGGACGATTCATGTCCCCGGCCAAAGTTACACTCCTGGTCGCGTTTGTCGGGTGGATGCGCCATCTCCCCGCCTAACTTGACACCCTGACGCCTCCTCGGGCGCCAAAGTGTCACTTTAGAGGGGGGGACGATTCATGTCCCCGGCCAAAGTTACACTTCCACGATCACCCAGACGGAGCTTCGACTTCGCGGCGCCATCGCCCTCGTCCCTCTGGTGGATGACTCAACGACGAACCTGGAGAGGTGTCAAAGACGGCCGCAGCGCAGCACGGTGCCGCCAGGCACTCCGCCGCCGACGGTCACTGGCGTGCCGCCGGCGAGAGCAAGCGGCGCGCGTCCAGCGCGCCGCGTTGTGGGGCGAAGCGAGGAAAACGACGTCTTTCCGAGCGAGGGGGCTTTGCGAAAGCCCCCGGGAGAGCTCAGCTGAGCCAGACCACCGGTTGCTTGCTCTGGTACCAGCCGTCGGCGAGGGGGTTGTACTTGCTCTCGATCTTGCTGCGCTTGAGCTTGAGCGTCGGCGTCAGCAGTCCGTTTTCCGGGGTCCAGTCGTCGGTGATCACCGCCAGGAAGGCCAGCTTCTCGTAGGAGGGTAGCTCGCCGTTGAGCTGCTCGAGGTAGGCCGTCAGGCGCGCCTGGATCGCCTCGCGCTGGGCTGCATCCGACAGGCTCGGTCGGATGTCCTCGGCGAGCACCACCATGCCGTGGGGCTGGGACTGGCCCGAGCCGGAAACGCAGGCCAGCTCGATGTCGTTACTGACCAGCAGGCGATTTTCGATCGCCGAGGGGGCGATGTACTTGCCCTTGCTGGTCTTGAACAGCTCCTTGATCCGGCCGGTGAGCCGCAGTCGGCCCTGCTCGTCGATCTCGCCCTGGTCGCCGGTCTTGAGGTAGCCGTCCTCGGTGAAGGACTGCTTGGTCAGCTCCGGCTCCTTGTAGTAGCCGAGCATGTTGCCCGGGCTCTTGATCTGGATCTCGCCGTCGTCGGCGATCCGGCAGTCGACCTCGGCCAGCGGGTGGCCGACGTAGCCCACGCGCACCTGTCCCGGGCGGGAGACGTGGGAGTGGACGAAGTTCTCGGTCATGCCGTAGCCCTCGAGCAGCTCGAGGCCGAGGGCGCGGTACCAGGCGAGCAGCGGCGCCGGGCAAGGGGCCGAGCCGCAGCCGGCGAAGCGCACGTGTTGCAGGCCGAGCCCGCGCAGCACCTTCTTGCGGATCAGGCCACGGATGATCGGGATCTTCAGCAGCCGCGCCAGCTTCTTCTCCGGGACCTTGGAGAAGACGCCGAGCTGGAAGCGCTGCCAGAGCCGCGGCACCGAGATGAACAGCGTCGGCTTGGCCCGCTGCAGGTCCTGGACGAAGGTGTCGAGGCTCTCGGCGAAGAAGATCCGGAAACCGGACACCAGCCCGGCCGTCTCGACGATCCAGCGCTCGAACACGTGGGCCAGCGGCAGGTAGGAGAGCATCCGGTCGTCAGTGCGAACACCGAGCTGCTCGACCAGCTTGGTCGCCGCGTTGGTCATCCCGGTGAAGCTCAGCATCGCCCCCTTCGGGCTGCCGGTGCTGCCCGAGGTGTAGACGATGGTCGCCATCGAGGCCGGGTCGGGCAGGGGCTCGCCCTCGAGCGGCTCGTGCTGCTGGATCACGTCGTCCCACTTGGGCGCGCCGGTCTCGGGTGCCAGGGGAAGGGCGATCCGCGGCAGGTCCTCCGGGATGCCCGGAGCCATCGGCTCGTAGTTGTCGAGCTTGCCGATGAAGATCAGCTTGCTGTCACTGTGCTCGATGATCTCGGTGATGGTGCCCGCCGTGAGCACCGGGAACAGGGTCACCGAGACGTGCCCGGCCATCCAGATCGCGATGTCGGCGAGCAGCCACCAGGCCGTGTTCTTCGAGAAGATCGAGATCTGGCTCCGTTCGGGCAGGTCCAACGAGCGTAGGTGGGCCGCCATCCGTCGGGCCTCGTCCATCCCTTGCTTGAAGGTGAGCTCGCGAATCGATTCGCCGCCCATTGGCTGAACCATCCAGAGATCGTCCGGCCTTTCCTTCTCCCATCGGTATGCGTAGTCGAGCTGAGTCATCTCCGCCATCTGCCACTCCTCCGATATCTGTATTGCTGGGCCAGAAATTTACTGAGTGAAACCGAGCGATGCAAGTAGTGCCGGTCATTCATGAGCGATGGTCGTGTCTGCCAAAGCAAGGGTCGTGCCGGCCAAGGCCTCGGAACCTTAACGGCAGCAGCGCCAGCCACTACCCCGGTGCGTTTCTGGAGACCCCGAGAGATCTCCATCATCTCCTATGGGCTTGTGATAATTGAACAATGCTCGGATGCCCGAATGGCATCGCTCGTGCAGGATGTCGGGGCTCCTTGGGCCGTTGCCGGGAGATGACGGCCGCAAACGAAATGACACGACAGGAGTCGCCATGTTGGCCCGTCGGCTGGGTATCATCGTGAATATCGCGCTCGTCGCCGGGCTCGTTGGCTGCGGCGCCGATCTCGAGACCTCGAATCACGGCTCTTGCGCGGGCAAGTGCGACGACACGGGGCTGTGGATCGACCCGTCCGACTTCAACGTGCGGCCCGAGATCTCGTTTGCCGAGGACGGCCAGACGATCACGTTGACCGGGGAGCTCGTCAACGACGGCCAGACCAAGTCTCACCTCTATCCGCTGTACGCCTTGCCCGGGATGGAGGTCGACATCGAGGTCGAGGTCAAGGGCTTCAACTGGGGTCGGGTGGCGATGTACGAGCCGCCCGAGCTGCCGTGGGCCCTCGACGGGGTTCAGCCGGTGCAGTCGGCCTTCGTCGAGCACGGTGGTCAGCGCCACAAGCTCTACTGGGAGCGCACCCGCCAGAAGACCGAGCTCAACCCCCTCCGCCGCTCGCCGTCGGGCGGCGTCGACGAGCAGCGCGAGCTCTCGCTCAAGCCGATGGGGCTGCACGCGCTGGTGGTCGGGCCGCGGATGGCCGAAGCCTACACCGGCGGCGAGCGCTGGACCTACACGGTGAAGATCACCTGCACCCAGTACTGCACCCCGACGGTGCCGAAGCAGCGCACCCGCTTCCCGATCTACTACGCCCACGGCTTCAACACCGACGAGAGCTCGTGGTATGCCCTGTTCGGCAAGGCGATCAACAAGGTCGACCGGGGCTGGCGCACCTGGGCTCGCTTCAACACCGTCCCCGGTGACCAGCAGCTCGCGCTGCGGGCCAACCGCCTGCGTCTGCACCTGACGAACCAGATCAAGAACATGGAGGAGCTGCACCGTCGGCTGCCCGGGGCCTACCCGAAGGATCCCGAGACGCCCTACTGGCGGCTGAACATCGTCGCCCACTCGATGGGCGGGATCGACGCGCGGACGCTGATCGGCGACCCGCGCGCCAACGAGCTCTGCGAGCTCGGCGACGCGGCCCAGAAGATCTGCCCGGGACCGGGCGCCGGGGGACTCGGCGACGGCGAGGAAGGGCTCAAGGCCGGTGGCAAGACCTTCTGCTGCCTCGACGCGCGCAACCTGCCGACGTCTTGCTGCGCCCCGGACGAGCACGGCAACCCGACGTTGCCCTGGCGCCAGGTTATTGCTTCGGTGACCACCCTGAGCACGCCCCACCACGGCTCTCCGTTTGCCGACGCCGGGCTGGCCTTCATCGCCAGTGACCCGCTACTCCGCGAGCAGATGTGGGACCTGCCCTACTGGATCAAGGACAAGATCCTCGACCTCGCCGAGCAGATGTTCCCGCCGGGCTACGGTCAGAACGCGATCCTCAACACGCTGACCAACCTCTCGCGGCCCTTCGCCGCCGCGCTCAACCAGCGCCTGCCCGGTCCGCCCGCCGGCCGCAAGTACAGCTGGGCCTGCGCCACCAACCCGACGGGCTCCTGCGAGGACCCACACCATGACCAGGGTCAGCCCGGGATCGCCCACGCCCCTCGCCCGGGCGGCTTGCTGCCCGCCCCGCTGGCAGACAACACCACGGTGTTCTCCTGGGCCAGTCAGACGTGTATTGGATTCAACAACTGGTTCGGCAACAACTGTCCCGATACGCCGTCGGAGGACCTGCACCTCATTCACCAGGTCATGAACGCGATGGACGCGGGCCCCAACGACGGCGTGGTCTCGATCGAGAGCGCCAAGTGGGGGATCTACATGGGTGACCTCTGGCGCGACCACTACGACTGGTGCAGCGCCGAGCCCGACTTCGCCGTGTTTCACACGGACTGGCTCGAGCGGCTGCGTCGCTCGGGGTACTGAGTTGATCGATGTGCCGCACACTGGCCACTGACGACAATGCCGGTCGCCGACCGGAGGAGCTTTCGCGATGCGTATGATCGTCCTGACCCTGACCATGTTCCTCTGTCACGGCTCGCTGGCCCACGCGATGCCCGATGGTGCGGGTGCGCCGAAGGCGCCGATGCGCGAGCGGGCGGCGGCCCGGATGAAGCAGGCCTCAGCCGCCACCAAAAAGGTGGGCAATCGGTTCGGCCGTCGAGTGACTCGGACCGCGTTGGTCCTCGGCGGTGGCGCGCTGGTAGCCGCCGGCATCTACCAGGGCCCGTCGCCCACCGGCGTCGCCTGCATCGCCACCGGCTGCAACATGATCGCCCTCGGGACCTCGAAGAAGGCCGGCTTCTGGCGCCGGGTGGGCATCGGTGGCGCGATCACCGCCACCACCAGCTGGTTCGGTGGGCAGGCCGTGGGCTCGCTGGTGCAGGGAGCCAGCCCGATGCTGAAGATCGGCAGCGGGGTGCTCTCCGCTGGCGGCGGCGCCGCCCTCGGCCGGGTGGCGGGCACGGTGAGCAAGGAGCGGCTGCTCAAGGTCGTCGCCCCGATCGTCGAGCCGATCAAGCGCCGAGTCGTCAAGCCCCTCGCCAGTCAGCTCGAGAAGCTCGCCGATCGCGTCGGCTTCTAAGGGGCTCCCGTCACGGCCTTACTCGCCGGCGGCCGCGCCGGGGTAGGTCGCCACGATCGAGATCCGCGCCTGGCCCTTGCCGGCGACCTGGGACGGGCCCTGGCGCCCGCTGACGCGCAGCGGCCCCTTGACCTCGAGGGTCACCGGCCAGCAGGTCGCCACGTCGACCGCCAGCTGCCCCTTGAGATCCATGTTGATGGTCATCGGCTTGTTGGCGATCTGGATCTTCAGCGCCACGTCGAACAGTCCGTGGGTCGCGCCGTTCGTCCTAGTCACGCCCTTGAAGGTGAAGGATCCCCGCTCGACGGTCATCGGCAGCTCGGCCTGGTTCGCCCCGAGCATCTCGCGGATCACCGCCTGGGGCGGGTTGAGCAGCTCGCCGGCGCGCAGCGGCCGATCGGGCAGCAGCGCCGCGAAGCGGTTCGGCTTGCCGACCGCCTGGTTGTCCTCCCGGGTCGCCGCGGCCAGCTTGGGCGCGACCTCGGCGCCGTTGGCGTCGGTCACTAGCAGCCGGTCCCCCGCGGCCGTCACGATCACGGTCTGGCCCTCGAGCGGGCTGATCGTCTGCTTGCGCTTCTTGCCGCTCGACTCGATCTCGCGCTTCTTCAGGTAGACCACCTTGACCCTGGTCGCCGCCCGG
This sequence comes from Pseudomonadota bacterium, assembly GCA_030591195.1. Next base: position 5,417 of record JAUVBO010000028.1, on the reverse strand, counting down.
TCGTTGACGGCGAGCACCGTCACCCGTCGATCGGTCCGGGCGTCGTTGCTGTTGTCCATCTTGGCCACCACCTGGCCGCCCTGGACCACGTCGATCTCGAGCTCCATCTCCATCCGGCTCACCTCGTGGCGAACCTGCCCCGGGGCGGGCACCTTCTTGGTGAAGACGACGCCATCGCCGGTGACGGCCGCCGCCTTCGCCTTCGTCGGGGTGGCCGCCTTCGCCGGGGTGGCCGGCGACCCGCCCGCGGCGCCGACGCGGAAGGTGGCCGAGACGGTCGGTGCGTTGGCGAGCTGCAGCTTCACCGTGTACTCACCCGCCGGCCAACCTTTGGTCGGGCGGGTGAGGCGGAAGTCCAGGTAGCGGCTGCCGCCCGCGGTCACCGAGACCTCGCGGATCAGCTGCCCGGGCTTGGCCCCCACGACCTTGGTCGCGATCCACATCGCTCGGACCTTGGTCCCGTCGGGGGCGTCTTCGAGCTTGGCCGTGCAGTGGATCACCGGCGCGTCGGGGGTGAAGCTGTCGGTGGGGGCGATCGGCTGCTTGGTCGTCGGATCGACCCTGGCAGCGATCGTCGCCTCGGAGAGGCGGGCGGTGGTGCAGCCGCCGGAGCAGCCGGCGAGCGCCGAGAGGCAGGCGAGACCAGCGCTGAGGACCCCGAGTCGGTGGGACCATTTCATTTCGTTCAACTCCCCTGGTGAAGGCTCGACGACCAGCTGGCTTCGAATGGTGGTGCCGACCAGACGATCAAGGCGATGGCTGCCCACCGGCCAGGCCCTGTCCCTGCTGTAGCGTCTTCCAGCCGCGGATCAACGCCGCGGCGGCTCGCTCGATCATCGCTGGGGTGGTGCCGTGTCCGAGCGAGAGCCGCACCGAGCCGAGGGCCGCGGACCGGTCGATGCCCATCGCGAGCAAGACCGCCGAGGCGCTCTCTTCGCCGGCGTGGCAGGCAGAGCCGGTGGAGGCGGCGATCTCGGGAACGGCTGCCAGCAGCGCGTTGCCGCTGATGCCGGGCAAGCGCGCGTTGAGCGTGTTGGGCAGCCGGTGGTCGGGGTGGCCGTTGATCGCGATGCCGGGGATCTCGGCCTGCAAGCGGCGCCACAGATCGTCTCGCCGGGCGCGCGGGCCAGTCTCGGTCCCGGCGAGGCGGAGGCGGGCGAGCCGGCAGGCGGCGCCGAGCCCGACGATCGAGGCGACGTTCTCGGTCCCCGGACGCAGGCCGTCCTCGTGCCCGGCGCCGACCACCAGCGGCGCGAGCCGCTGACGGTCGCGGACGAACAGCGCGCCGACGCCCTTGGGGCCATACAGCTTGTGGCCGGCCACCGAGAGCAGGTCGACGCCGAGGTCGTCGACAGCCACCTCCAGCTTGCCCACCGACTGCGCCGCGTCGGCGTGGACCAGCGCACCCACGGCGTGGGCCGCCGCGGCGATCTCGGCGATCGGCTGCAGGGTGCCGGTCTCGTTGTTGGCGTGGATCATCGTCGCCAGCGCCGTGTCCCCGGTCAGCGCCGCGGTCGCCTGGTCGAGATCGACGCGACAGTCGCCGTCGACGCCCGCGCGCACCACGTCCCAGCCGCGGCTCGCGAGCAGCTCGCACGGCCTGGCAGTGGCCGGGTGCTCGACCACCGAGGTGACGATGCGGCGCCGGTCCGAGCGCGCGGCGATCCCGCGGACGGCGAGGTTGTTCGCCTCGGTGCCCCCCGAGGTGAAGAGGATCTGCCCGGGGCTGCAGCCGAGCAGCGCGGCCACCTCGACCCGCGCGCGCTGCACCGCCCGGGCCGCGGCGCGGCCGTACGGGTGATCACTCGAGGGGTTGCCGAAGTGCTCGGTGAGGTAGGGCAGCATCGCCTCGACCACCTCGGGGGCGATAGGGGTCGTGGCGTTGTGGTCGAGGTAGATCGGCGTCGGGTGCTCGTTCATGACATCGCCTCGTCTCGCTCGCTGCAGTATACAGTCGATGTTGGCGGGCAGTGTCGTTGGCCAGAACGTCGTCTGCGCGTCATCGATCGGATCCAAGAGGTCCGCGGCCATCGGCCTCGGATGCACCTCAGCTCTCCATGCGCACCTGACTGGAGCAGATGGCGGCTACGAGCGGGGCGCCCGACCACAGCGAACGGAAACGCGTTGATCACCCGCTGCGCCGTCCACTGCGCGCTCGGGTTGGCCGTCGCGTTGACGTGGACCAGCTCGCGGCGGTCGTGTTTGATGATCACCAGAGCGTAGAGCAGACCGAACGTCGCCGTCGGCATCAGGAGGAAGTCCATCGAGCCGTCTCGCGCATGTGATTCTTCAGGAACGTCCGCCAGGTCTGCGACGGTGTCGTCCCCTCGCGCTTCTTCATCGTCGCGATTGGTCGCCCAACGGTGCGCTCGCCAACATCGATACCGAGCTTCAGCAACTCGGCGCGCCATGGGCTGATCAACGTGCTCGATAGCCACCCGATGCTCTCGCTGGCCGGGTTGATGGCCCTCGTCGCCGCGCTGGTCGTCGGGACCTACTGGGTCACGCGCGCGCTCGGCTGCCCGCGGTCCGCGATGTGGCGCTCATGGGTTGTGATCGTGGTTGGCGGGCTGTTTTGCGGCTGCGGCAGCTACCGTCTTGCGTGCCACCGCCGCTGAAGCCACTTTGCCGTGGCGCCGGCGGCGACGAGGGCCATCCCGGCGGCGACGAACAGCACCAGCGGGCCGAGCCAGTCCATGCGTACGGCCCAAGCCGCGCTCTCGGGAACCCAGGCGTCCATCAGGCTTATTAGCGGCCACAAGAGCAGTCCACCATAGACAAAGAAAAGCGCAGCTGCACCCAGCAGTGAGACTTCGAACTCGGGCCTCAGCCACTCGTTCCACAGTCTTCGCCAGCTAGATCGCTTGTTCTCGTCCGAGGTCATCCGTCGATCCTCCGAGCGTGGGTTAAGCGAGTTTCGTGCCATACCGTATCACTCAAGAAAGAGGTGGTTGCGAAGCGGGATAGGGGCTGGAAGCCGATGATGGGCGTGCCACGCCACCGGCAAGGCGCTGACGATCGCGGCGTGCTACGCTTCGGCGAGATGGAGCCAGCATTGCCGGCGCGCCTGCACGTCCTGCTGTCTCGGGACAAGGACCGTGGCCTGATCGTTCGACGGGGGCCTGCCAGGGCCGTGGCGACCGTCGACTGGGATCGACGCCGGGATACCTTCCGCGTCGGCCAGTGGCTACGTGGCCGGATCTACGAGCGACGCTGCGATCTCTCCCACGACGGCAAGTACCTGATCTACTTCGCCATGAACGGCCACTGGGGATCCGAGTCGCGGGGCGCGTGGACCGCGATCTCGCACGCTCCATACCTCAAGGCGCTGGTGATGTTGCCCAAGGGCGATTGCTGGCACGGCGGTGGGCTGTTCACCAGGGGCAACCGCTACTGGCTCAACGACGGCTACGGGCACCAGGTGCTCCACGATAGCAGAGAGGTGAGCCGCGACCCGGACTACCGGCCAGAGAGGTTCTTCGGTGGCGAGTGTCCCGGCGTCTACTACCTGCGGCTTCTGCGCGATGGCTGGTCGATGGTGAGCGAGGGCCGCGATGGCGACCTCTTCGAGAAGAACCTGCCCGGAGGGTGGGTCTTGCGCAAGCACGCTCACGCATCAACCAATCATCCGCCTGGCACCGGCTGCTACTGGGATCAGCACGAGCTCGTGGACCCCGCGGGCAAGCCTCTTGACACGCTTGACGCGCTCGGCTGGGACTCGCTCAAGTGGGAGTGGGCCGACCTCGACTGCAACCGGCTGGTGTGGACCAGCGAGGGCAAGCTCTTCGCCGCCCGCTTCACCGGCAAGGAGCTCGGCGAGCCCAAGGAGCTCTTCGACGCCAACGAGCTCGAGTTCGAGCGCCTGCAAGCCCCCTACTGATGTGGATTGGGTGCGGCTCTTTTCAGTCGACGAGAGCCGCTACGTCGAGCGTGGTGGGTCACCTCGGCCATTGTGGCGGCCAAGGTCGCAGAGGCGTCCTCGGGCGCGTCGTCCGTGCGACGGATGCCCGAATCGATTCAAGACCGTCCGTCTGAATTAGATTCGGTGGTCTGTTGGCCCGAATCGTCGTTGGACGTGTCGTTTAGAGCCGATCCGGTGCTCTCGTGGCCCGGATCGATTTGAGACCGTCAGTCTGAATTAGATCCGGTGCGGCTCTTTGCAGTCGACGATCCTCGCGGCCCCTCGGGCGCTGTGAGCTCGGTGACGGTCACGCAGAGCACCTTCGGCAACCAGGGCGCGGCGAAGCCTGGGCGGTGCCTGTCCAGCGCGATCAGGCGCTGGCCCTTCCCACAGGCCTTCAATGTACGCCTGCAGGGCGAACAAGCGCGATTTTCGAGCGAGCGCTCCTGTATCGTGGCTGGGATTCAGCGACGCCGTCGCGCTCTGGATGAACAGCTGACGAACAGCCGACCTGGCCTTTTTGGTGAAGGCTACGGACGAACAGTGCGAAGCGCAGCCTCGGACGCACCGGCGGCGCCAAGCGAGGGGGGGCACGCTACAGGTCGAAGGAGCTGTCGTCGAGGTCGGCTCAGTTGCAGGTGCCGATACAGGCCGCGGAGCAGGCGCCGGCACAGGTCGCCTCGCAGAGGAGGTTGCAGCTGCCATAGCAGCTGCCCGAGCAGCTCCCACCGCAGCCGAGGCCCGCCCCGCACTTGTTCGAGCAGGTGCCGGTGCAGGCGCCGGTGCAGGTGCCGATGCAGTTGCCGGTGCAGGTGCCGGTGCAGGTGCCCGAGCAGTCGTCGGCGCAGCTCGCGGTGCAGCTGCCGCCGCAGCCGTTCTTGCAGCCACCCGCGCAGTCGTCGGCACAGGTCGCGGTGCAGTTGCCGCCGCAGCCACCGGTGCAGCCGCCGGTGCAGTTACCCCCGCAGGTGGTGGTGCAGCTGCCGGTGCAGTTATCGGCGCAGCTCGCCGTACAGCTGCCGGTGCAGCTGCCGGTGCAGGTGCCCGAGCAGTCGTCGGCGCAGCTCGCCGTGCAGGTCCCGGTGCAGCTCCCGCCACACCCCGAGGTGTCCGGGGCCGGCCCATCCGGTTGTGGCCCAGGACCGTCGGTGGCAGGACCGTCGGTGGCGGGGCCATCGGCGGCGGGGCCATCGGTGGCGGGTCCATCGGTGGCGGGTCCATCGCCCGGCGACACCTGAGGACCGTCCGATGGTGAAACAGCCGAGCCATCACCGACCGGGATCCCGCCCTCGGCGCGTGGCTCGAAGCCCTCGCCGACCTCGCCCCTGCAGCCGCCGCCGAGAAACAGACAACCGATTCCACCGAGATAGGAGAGGAACCGCCGTCGATCCGACAACGGCTCGCCGGTGGCTTGTTCGCTGGTCGGGATGGATGCTGCTGACTTCTTCATCGAGCGGTAACAATCATTTTCGCGGCGCAGGGTGGGTGAAGTCAACCGCGGCCGGGTCAGTTGAGG
>JAUVBO010000167.1 GCA_030591195.1 Pseudomonadota bacterium | reverse complement strand
GTGCTGATACGACGAACCCCCGGGAGATCAACGCAATCGAGGCCCCCGGTCAAGGGCCGAGTCGGCTCTGGGCGATCTCAGCAAGCTGTGCTAACTATCGGTCTCTGTCTTCGGCAAGTTAGGAGCGGCTCGATGAGCGAAGCAGAAGAGAACGACATCCCGACTCCAGTCGACGCCACCACCAACCTCTCCGAGCAGCTGGCCACCGCCACAGCGCTGCTAGCCCAGGTCGACGGCGACGGCGAAGGCGAACCGGAGCAGCTCAAGGACGGCGCGCGGCGGCTGGCTCGGCTGGTGCTCGAGCTCAGCGACTGGCTCGAAAACGGTGGAGATCTGCCAGACCCGTGGCACCGATCGCCCGAAAGTTCCGCGTTTGGTGACGGGGAGGAGACCATCGCCGATCCCGACGCCAGCCCGTTTTGACGAGCGTCGGCCCCGCGAAAAGGCCGCCGGGCAAAAAGAAAGCCCTGTCCTGTCGAAGCGAAAAGGTGTGAACACCTCAAATAGGTGGGTGCTCCGATTATCGCTTTAGGCGCGCCTGACGAGAGGTGCGCTCACCACGATAAGAGGGGGCTCCCTTCGCGAGTGTGTTCCGCTCGACGTAGGACAGGGCCTACCGTTGATCAACTTACCCTCATCGTTCCAGTAGCGATGTAATCCACCTCACGTTAGATCGATTTATTTTGCTCTTTCCCGAGAAAACATGCCTCGGCTGGGAAAATAGTGAAGAGCGCGCAGAGCGCGCTCGATCTGGTCAAGACCGAGTCCTAGCAGACGCTTCGGCCTTCAACGGTTGTGATATGTTTCGCGGCCCCGCTCGCCAGGACCGGCGACAGACGTACCCCCGGCGCCCGCGCCGGATTAGAGAGGAGACCTCATGGGCATGGACCTGCGTTCTTTTGCCAGCGAATACGCCAAGCACGTCGAGCAGCGCGAGGGGGCCGGCATCCCACCGCTGCCGCTGTCGCCCGCCCAGACCGAGGCGGTCTGCGCCGCCCTTCAGCTGACTGACCTCGACCCGGCACAGCTCACGCTGCACGACCTGTCGGACACGGTCAGCACCCTGCGGCATCTCCTCTCGGAGCGCGTGCCCCCTGGCGTCTACCCGGCCTCGAAGGTCAAGGCCGACTTCCTCGCCAAGGTGGCCCACGGCGAGCTGACCACGCCACACCTCGCCGTCGCCGACGCGGTGGAGATGCTCGGCGCGATGGGTGGCGGCTTCAACGTCGCGCCCTTGCTGGCCCTGCTGGAGACCGGCGGTGCCCAGGCAACGCGGGCCGCGCGGCTGCTCGAGGACATCATCCTCGTCACCCCCGACGACATCGACCAGGTCAAGGGGCTAGCCCAGAGTGGAGACGCCGCTGCGAGCGACCTGCTCAAGCATTGGGCCGAGGCGAGCTGGTACAGCCACCAGCCCGAGGTCCCGATGGAGCAGAAGCGGGTGGTGATCCGCACCACCGGCGAGATCAACACCGACTTCTTCTCACCAGCGCAGGAGGCATCGACCCGCGACGACATCCCGCAGCACGCCCTGTGCTTCCTCAGCACCAGCCCCCACGACCGCGACTTCCTCGAGCGACGCACCCAGCTGCTGCTCGACAAGGGCCTGCCGCTGCTGTTTGTCGGCGACGTCGTCGGCACCGGATCGAGCCGCAAGTCCGCCTCCAACTCGCTGGTCTGGTGGGTCGGCGAGGACATCCCCCACTTGCCGAACAAGCGCCGGGGCGGCCTGGTGCTCGCGGCGAAGATCGCGCCGATCTTCTTCAACACCATCCGCGGCTGCGGCGCGATCCCTATTCGCTGCGCCACCAGCGACCTGCAGGAAGGCATGGAGGTCACCGTCGACCTAGCCCAGGGGGAGGTACGCGCGGCCGACGGCAAGGTCTTGACCAAGATCGAGGTCCAGCCGACCTCGATCTTGCAGGAGGCTCGCGCCGGGGGACGAAACAACCTGATCATCGGCCGCAAGCTGACCGCGTCAGCGCAGGCTGCCTGCGACGAGATCGGCCTCGCGGCCGGCGAGCCCGCGGTCCAGCCAGCGCCCGCCCCCGCTCACCCGGACGAAACCAAGTTCACCCTGGCCCAGAAGCTGATCGGCGGCGCCGCCGGGCTGCCGGGCGTGCTGCCGGGCGACTACGCCGAGCCCCAGGCCCACATGGTCTTCAGCCAGGACACGACGGGCAAGATGACCCAGCAGGAGCTCCTCGAGCTGGCCACCCTGCGCTTCGCCTCGCCGACGATCCAGTCCTTCTGCCACACGGCGGCCGGCCCGAGGAGCAAGGACGCGCGGATGCAAACCGACCTCGGTGCCTTCATCGCCGAGATGGGGGGCATCGACCTGCGGCCGGGCGACGGCGTGATCCACACCAACGGCAACCGCTTCCTGCTGCCATACTTCGTCGGCACCGGCGGCGACAGCCACACCCGCTTCCCGATCGGCCTCAGCCTGCCGGCCGGCTCGGATCTGATCGCCTTCGCCGCCAGCCAGGGCTACTTCCCGCTCGACATGCCCGAGTCGGTGCTGGTGCGCTTCTCTGGCAAGCCCCAGCCGGGCATCACCGTGCGGGATCTGGTCAACGCGATCCCCCACGTGGCGATCAGGCAGGGCAAGCTGAACCTGAAGAAGGGCGACGAGAAGATCAACATCTTCGCCGACCGCGTGCTGGAGATCGAAGGGCTCGACTTCCTCACCGTCGAGGAGGCCTACAAGCTGACCGACGCCTCGGCCGAGCGAAGCGCGGCGGGCTGCACCTTCCGCCACTCGCCCGACCAGGTGAAGGCCTACGTCGGGAACAACCTGCGCTTCCTCAAGCACAACTTCGGCCAGCGCCACCCGGCCCGGGTCGTCGGCACGATCGTCGAGCAGATGGAAGCCTGGCTCAAGAATCCGACGCTGCTCGAGCCGGACGACGAGGCGAGCTACGCCGGCGTGGTGGAGATCGACCTGGCGACGATCACCGAGCCGCTGCTCGCGGCGCCCAACGACCCGGACAAGGTCGTCACCCTCTCGGATGCCGCCGGGACCAAGATCGACGAGGTCTTCGTCGGCAGCTGCATGGTCGACATCACCGACTTCCGCGCGGTGGCGAAGCTGATCGGCGGCCAGCGGATCCAGCACCGGATGAAGTTCTGGACCGTGCCGCCCGACCGCGAGAGCAACGCCCAGCTCTCCCGCGAGGGGGTCCACGCGACCCTGCTCGAGGCCGGCGCCAACGTCCACGTCCCCGGCTGTTCGCTGTGCATGGGCAACCAGGCCCAGGTCGCCACCGGCGCGACGGTGCTGTCGACCTCGACGCGGAACTTCGACAACCGGATGGGCGTCGGCTCCCAGGTCTACCTCGGCTCGGCCCAGCTGGCCGCGGTGACCGCGCTGCTCGGCGAGCTGCCGACGGTGGCGACCTACCTCGAGCACTACGGCAAGCTCGGGGGAGAGCTGGCGCAGATCGGCAAGCCACTGCAGCACGCCTGACGACTCCGGCGATAAGCAAGCCCCTCTGGCGCTCGGGGTTCAGGAGCTCGTGGGCGCGACCAACCGGTGGACCATCCCGCTGTCGGCGACGTGGAACTCGGCGAGGCAGGTGGCGATCTCGCCCACGGACCCGAAGCGGTCGTGGGGGGTCTTGGCGAGACAGGTCAGGATCACCGCGGCAAGACGGGGCGGGATCTCGGGATTGAGCTGTTGCGGAGGCTCGGGCTGTTCGTTGGCGTGCTGGTAGGCGATCGACACCAGTTTGTCGCCGCATAAGGTCCGCCGGCCGGTGAAGACCTCGAAGGCCAGCACACCGAGGGCGTAGATGTCCGCCCGGTGGTCGCCATCGTTGCCCTTGAACTGCTCCGGCGCCATATAAAACGGCGTGCCGAGCGCCTGAGATTCGGCCCGATTCTGCTTGATCGCCGAGGCCCAGCGGGCGATGCCGAAGTCGAGGATCACCACCCGGCCGCCCTCTTCGAGCATGATGTTCGCGGGCTTGAGGTCACCGTGCACGATACCAGCGGCGTGGGCCGCGCCGAGTCCGGCGCAGAGCTGGCGGACCACGTCCAACCCCTGCTTGACCGAGAGCTGGCCCTCGGCGCTGAGGCGCCCGTCGAGCGGCTCCCCGCTGACGTACTCCATCGAGATGAAGTCGAAGCCTTCGGCCTCGTCGATGTCGTAGATCCGCGCCACATTGGGATGGCTGACCAGGCGGGCCAGCTTGACCTCGTGGAGCAGCCGGGATGTCCGTCGCTGGCCGCCCTGGTGGTCCTGGCGCAGGAGCTTGAGCGCGACGTTGGTACCGAGCTTGACGTCGTGGGTGAGGTAGACCGTCCCCATCCCCCCCTCACCGAGGGGCCGGATCACCTTGTAGCGGTCGCCGAGCACGATCCCGACCTCCAGGTCCCCCGAGGGCGTGATCCGCGGCCGTGCCCTCGGCTGGGTGTCAGCCATGGCCTCGAGCATCGGCGCCGTCGGCACGGCGCCAGTGACCGCCGCCCGGCGTCGCGAGAGCGCCTCCGGGGGGCCAGCCAGGCGATAGAGCTTGATCCGCCGCGAGCGCCGCTGCGTCACCTCGCCGCACAACGTGCCGGGCAACTCCCGCTCGATGGCGCTGAAGGTCGACTGGCTGCAGACCACCTCCCCCGGTGCCACCGAGGCGATCAGCGCCGCCGCGTCGTCCACCGACCCGCCGACGGCGGTGTACTCCATCCGGTTGGCCGAGCCAAAGTTGCCGACGGTGGCGAGCCCCGACGCTAGCACCAGCGTCGGCACTGGCGGTTCCCCCTCGAGCAGACCATGCCAGCGCTCGCAGACCGCCGTGGCCCGGTGCCAGAGCTCGAGCGCCAGTCGAGCGCAGCGCAGGGCGTCGTGCTCGGGGCCCTCGGTCTCCGGCGCGCCGAAGTACCCGACCACCGTGTCGCAGATGATCTTGTCCACCGTGGCGCCGTGGGAGAAGGCGACCTCGACCATCTCGGAGAGGTAGCCGTTGAGCATCGCCGCCAGGTCCTCCGGCTCGGCCGACTCGACCTTCGCGGCGAATCCCCGCAGCTCGAGGCGAAAGACCGTCAGCTGGGCGCGCTGGCGCAACGGACCGTCGCCCTCGGTCAGCGCCCGGACCGTCGCCGGGGGCAAGGACCGCTCGAGCTCTCGCGACCGCTCAAGCGTGCTGGCCTGGGCGATCACGTCCCGCTGCAGCTCAGCGTCGAGCTGCAGCTGCCGACGCTCCTCGCCCGGCGACTGCTCGCCGTGATCAGCGGCCAGGGCCACCTCGCCGCCCGGCTCGATCAGGCTACGCGCCAGCAGGATCGCGCCGAGCACCGCGAGTGCCAGGCAGAGCAACCCGACGGCGACGAGGCCGGTGGTCCGCGCCGCGACGATCACAAACGCCACGAGGACGATCATCGTCAGGCTCGCGATCGCTAGCGCGATGCGATAGATCGTCGCCGGCCGCCCGGGCACCGCCTGGCTCGGCCTGTCCTCCTGGCTGTCGCTGCCTTGGCTGACCACCTGAGACCCGAATCCTCCGCTGATGCCGAGCCGCCGGGATTGGGCTCGACGGCTCGCTGCTCTATTTTACTCAGAAGCCACCGCTGCGTCTGCGTCCAAGCCCCGGCGGCGACGTTTGCCAGGCGGCGAGTGAGGCTCAGCTCATCGCCGGTGCGTGACGGCTACCGGCGGGCCCAGGCCCAGATATACCGAACGCCGATCTGGTACGAGTCGCCACCGGCGAGGCCGAGGGAGTCGGGGCTATAGACGGAGGGCATGAAGGTCCCGCGCAGATCGAGGTTGTGGGCCAGGCGCATCCGCACCAGCACGCCGGCGCGCACGACCCACGAGTCACGGCCCGGCGAGTGAACCACCTGGCCCGCGACGCCGATCCGCAGCGCGTTCTGGCTGAGGAAGCGCAGCGAGTATCCTAGCAGCGCTCGCCAGACCCACGGCGGATCGAGCACCACCCGGATCGTCTCCTCGTAGAGGAACATCCCCTCGTCCACCCCGGTGACGTAGGTCCCGGCGACCTCGGCGACGAAGCCCCCCGGGCCGAGCGGGAAGGAGCCGGTCAGCTCGGCCTCCCACGAGAGGTAGCTCGACTTCGGGCCCTGGCGTAGCTCGATGTCCTCGCGCTCGTAGCGTTCTTGCGGCGCGAGATACGAGCGCCGGAAGGTGGAGCGGTAGCGCCCGCCGACCCGGAGATCGACCATCGCCAGGGCAAACCGCAGCCCGCTGTAGAGGCCGATGCCCTCGCTGGAGAAGATCGGGTTGACGTCGAGGCCGACCCAGCGCCAGTGGGCCCGGCCATAGCCGGCCGAGAGCCGCGGCTTGAAGAAGAAGATGCCGAGATCGACCCGCCCGGAGACGAACCAGCCGGCCGGCTGCCTGCCCCAATGAGAACGGTCGTGGATGAAGCCTGGCGCCAGCCGAGCGGCCAGCCGATTGACGCGGAGGGTCCTCGCCGCAGGCTGGCTCGCCGCAGGCTGGCTCGCCGCAGGCTGGCTCGCCGCAGGCTGGCTCGCCGGCGCCTCGG
>JAUVBO010000085.1 GCA_030591195.1 Pseudomonadota bacterium | reverse complement strand
GGGAAGTGGCAGACCCTGAGCTGCGCCGCCCTCGGCCTGGGCGCCTGCAAACAGGCGATCAACGGGGCCAACTGCAGCGCCAAGAACTGGTAGTTTGTATGGAGGCGCGGGCCCGGGCCCGCGCTGAAGATCACGTACCGGCGGAGTAGTCGGTGGCGTACTTGATCTGATCCTCCGACAGCGTGTCGATGGAGAGCCCCATGGTCGCCAGCTTGATCTGGGCGATCTCCTGGTCCTGCTCCTCGGGCATCTCGTAGACCTGCTTGTCCATATCGCCGCCCAGCTCCTTGAGCCGCTTGAGCGCCAGGAACTGGTTGGCGAAGGACATGTCCATCACCTCCGAGGGGTGCCCCTCGGCGGCGGCGAGGTTGACCAGCCGGCCCTGGGCCAGGACATAGATCCGCCGACCGTCGGCCAGGGTGTACTCCTCGTTGTTGGCGCGGACCTCGCGCACCTTCACCCCGGGCAGCGCGCCGAGCTGATCGAGGTTGAGCTCGCAGTCGTAGTGGCCGGTGTTGCAGACCACCGCGCCATCCTTCATCGACGCGAAGTGGCGTCCGACGATGATGTCCTTCATCCCGGTGGCGGTGATGAAGATGTCGCCGAGCTTGGCGGCCTCGTCCATCGGCATCACCCGGAACCCCTCGAGGGTTGCCTTGAGCGCCGCGGTCGCCTTGACCTCGGTGACGATCACGTTGGCGCCGAGCCCCTTGGCTCGCATCGCGCAGCCGCGGCCGCAGTGGCCGTAGCCGGCGACGACGAAGTTCTTGCCGGCGATCAGCACGCTGGTGGCGCGGAGGATGCCGTCGATCGAGCTCTGGCCGGTGCCGTAGACGTTGTCGAAGTCCCACTTGGTCTCCGAGTCGTTGACCGCGTAGACCGGGTAGAGCAGCTTGCCGTCGTCGGCCATCGCCCGCAGGCGATGCACGCCGGTGGTGGTCTCCTCGGTGCCGCCGATGATATCCGCCGCCAGGTCCTGGTGCTTGTTGTGCACGGTGAAGATCAGGTCTGCGCCGTCATCGAGGGTCAGCGTCGGCTTGAACTCGAGGGTCTTCTCGATGCACCAGTAGAACTCCTCGGTGTTCATCCCGTGCCAGGCGTAGATCGAGGTCTCCTCGGCAGCCAGCGCTGCGGAGACGTCGTCCTGGGTCGACAGCGGGTTGCAGCCCGACCAGCTGAGCTCGGCGCCGGCGGCGCGCAGGGTGCGGATCAGCACCGCCGTCTCCTTGGTCACGTGCAGACAGCCGGCGATCCGCATGCCCTTGAGCGGCTTGGTCTTGGCGTACATCTCGCGCAGGCGCATCAGCACTGGCATGCGCGACTCTGCCCATTCGATCCGGAGGCGGCCGGCGTCGGCCAGGCCAAGATCGGCAACCTTATAGTTCATCCGCGAGCTCCTGTTGGTTGGTGCAGCGAGCCGATCTCGTAGCGTATGGCCCGTGGATAGTCAAACGCCAATCCGGCCGCTCGCGTCACGCCACGGGCTGACCCAGGGTGGCCTTGAAGTAGTCGGCCTGGGGCATCTCGACCAGCTCGACGGTGACCTGCAGGGCGAAGCCGCCGGCGAAGGGCGTCAGCGCGTCGGTCAGCAGCGCGACCAACGCCTCGCCGATCCGCTGGCGTAGCTCGGGCGGGCGACCGTCGAGCAGGCGCGCCTCGAGGTGGACGAAGGCATGGCTTGGATTGCCATCACCGACGACGAAGTCCTCGCGGGAGACCGCGCGGCTCTTGCACTTGGCGAGGTCGATCCCGCCCACGTCGTGAAGCACGCGATGCAGTCGGCCGAGCAGCTGATCGAGCGCGACGCAGCGCTGGAGCTCGAGGTTCGCCGAGTGCTCGAGGGTCAGCTGGGGCATCGGTGGCTTCCCCCGTATCAGTTGGTGCCGAGGGGCTTGGGCGCCGCCTCGGCGGCATCGAGCAGCTGCATCATCAGCGTCCCGATCCGGGGGTCCTCGTCGTCCTGCCAGGTCTCGTAGGCGATCCAGAACAATGTGAAGAGCATGCTCCATGTCAGCATGGGCTGACCGGGGTGGGCAAATAACTGACCTCGGCTGTCGAGGGGCGCCAGGTCCGGAGCCACGAGCTTTACGACACGCGAGGCTTGTCGCAGACGAAGTGGATCACGACGCGGCCGGGCTTTTCGGTGGTGCCCGCTGCGTCGGCGTAGTCCGGGTCGTTCGTCCCGGGTGGCACCGTATTGCCCGGCTCCGAGTTGAGCATCTTCGAGTCGATCGCTCCATCAGCGACGAAGCCGGTGCCGCCCTGGCCGGCCTCGCCCTTGGCTCCGCCCGTTCCTCCGGCGTAGCCGCCCGCGCCGCCGTTGACCTCGTCGGCGCCCGGACCGCCCTGCATCGTCGGCTCACCGCCGGCCAAGGGGTGGTTTCCGGCGCCGCCCGGGTGGCAGCCCGGTGCACCTGCGCTGCCGCCTCCCCCCGCGATCACCAGCGCCCGATCGCGCTCCCCCGCGGTGAGCGGGTCGCCGCCGCGGAACACGCCCGAGAGGCCGCCGCCGCCCCAGTCGCCGAAGCCGAAGCGCATCCGTTCCTCACCGTTCATGCCGGCGCGACCCCGCTGCCCGACGATCACGATCAGCTGAGTGCGGTCCTGCACCTCGAAGATCCCCTCCGTGTAGCCACCCACGCCGCCGTCTGTCTGGTCACACTGCCCCTCTCCGTTGCCACCCGCACCCCAGGCCTTGACGTGCATGTAGCGGGCTCCGGTTGGAACCACCAGGAGGTCCTGAGTCTCCGTCAGCGGAAAGGTGCGGCTGGCGCAGGTGGCGCCGTCGCCGCCATGATTGACGTCGCTGGGGACGGACCCATCGCCGACGCCGTGGCCCCGCGGCTCGCACCGATCCGCCACGCAGACCTCGTCGCTACCGCATGGGCACGCGGACCCGACCGAGCCCGCGCAGGCGCCGAGCCACACCCCGACCAGCGGGAAGATCCAGCGGAGGAGTCGATCGGACATTCCACCAGCCTCCGTCGCCTCTTTCCCGAAGCCTAGGATTAGAACGGCCCGATGTTCCATCGGTCGATAATATCACTGCAACTTGATGTTGGCAGACCGAGGCCCCAGCTCCCGGAGACCAGACCCCGCAACCTGACAAGAATCTAATGATAACAGCAACTAGACGCGAGGGGTGCAGGGCCTGTGGCCCGGCTCGCGTCTTGCAAACCTCGACGTCGATGCCATCGAAAAGAAGATCGAGCCCGGGCCTGCCCACCCTGACGCTGCTGCTCTCACTCGGCGCGCTGGCCACGGGCTGCTGCGGCGAGCTGGGCGGGAGCTCCGGTGTCGACGAGTTCATCGAGCCCGTCGAGGTCGCCCCGGGTTCGAGTCCTCCTTCCGATGCGCCCAGTCATTCCTCAGCTGCGCCTGGACCCCCGTCGCTCGGCCCGGCGACAGCCCCAGAGCCACCCGAGCAAGCCGAAGAGCCTCGGGACCCACCGCCGGCGAGTGAGCCGTCCGCGGGGGCGCCACCGGTCGGGGGCGCGGCGGGCTTGATGACCGTGGCCGGGATCGTCGGCGGCTCCTACACGGTGACCCAGCCCTACGGGCCGACCCAGTTCGATGGCGGCTACGCCTACTGCTGGAGCTATGGCAGCCCCGAGGGGCAGAACGTCCACTGCGGCCTCGACATCGGGTTGAAGCGGGGGCACCCGCTCGTCGCGCCGGGCCGTGGCATCGTGATCGTCGCCGGCGGCACCCCCTACTACACCGACGCCTTCAACGCGGCCGCCGGGCAGCTGACCCTCCAGCTCGACGATGGCACGCGGGTGATCCTCGGCCACCTGTCCGAGATCAGCGTTCAGCCGGGACAGTCCGTGGCCCAGGGGCAACAGGTGGGTCTCAGCGGGCAGGGGTCGACGTCAGAGAAGAACGGCCACCTGCACCTCGAGGTTCGCGTTCGCGACAGCAGCCTCGCCAGCGGGTACCGCACCGTTGACCCCCTGGCGTTCTTCGGTCCGTAGACCTGCCCGCCGTGGTCCGCGGTCTCGCGCGTCCGTCAGCCGGTGGCGGCAGCGCACCCGAGGGACTTGTCTCGAGCCCGCTGCTTGGTCTAGTCCTAGTGACCATGAGCAGCTCACGCGAGATAGTCGTGATCATCGTGGTGGTCTGTGCCGGCTGCGCCTCGACTGGCCAGAAGACGGAGGCCGAGGCCAAGCCGCTCAAGGCCCTGCCCGACGAATGGCCGGTGACGGTGGATCGTGCCGCCCGGGCTGCGCTGCCGCCAGTGGCCCCCTTCCGCGGCAAGAGCGGCGAGCTGGTGGTGGCGGCGGATCACCCCTGGGTCACGCCCGCCGAGGCGAGCGGGCTGACCCGATCGCCAACCTACGATCAGACACTGGCTTATCTGCGCCGGCTCTGCGCGGCGGCGCCGGAGCTCGCTCTGGTCGACATCGGTCGGAGCCCGCAAGGGCGGACGATCTGGATGGTCGTCGCCTCGCTGGAGCGAGCGTCTTCGCCCGAGGCCCTGCGCGCCGCGGGCAAGCCGACGCTGCTGGCCCAGGCCGGGATCCACGCTGGCGAGATCGACGGCAAGGACGCCGGGCTGATGCTGTTGCGCGATCTGACCGTGCGGCCGCGGCAGCGCGCCCTGCTGCAGCGCGCCAACCTGCTGCTGATCCCGATCCTCAGCGTCGACGGCCACGAGCGCGCCTCGCGCTTCTCGCGACCCAACCAGCGCGGTCCCGCGCGCCAGGGCTGGCGGACCAACGCGCGCAACCTCAACCTCAACCGCGACTTCGCCAAGCTCGACGCGCCCGAGACCCGCGCCGTCGTCTCCGTGCTCGATCGCTGGCGGCCCGACCTCTGGCTCGATGTCCACGTCACCGACGGCATCGACTACCAGTACGACATCACCTACGGCTTCAACGGGCCCCACGGCTACTCGCCGGCCATCTCCGGCTGGCTCGGCAAGACGCTCTCGCCGGCCCTCGACCGCGCCCTGCGCGGCGCGGGTCACTTGCCCGGGCCGCTGATCTTCGCGGTCAAGGGCGATCCGAAGAACGGCCTCGTCGAGTGGACCGCCAGCCCGCGCTTCACCAACGGCTACGGCGACGCGCGCCACCTGGCCACGGTGCTGGTCGAGAACCACTCGCTCAAGCCCTACGATCAGCGGGTGCTCGGCACCTACGTGCTGCTGGCCGAGGCCCTGCGGACCCTCGGCGGGCGCGGCGCCGCCCTGCGCGCGGCCGCGGCCGCCGACCGCCGCCGGGCTGCCCGCCGGGTCCCGCTCGGCTTCAAGACCGCCCGCCCGGCGCGCGAGACGATCGACTTTGCCGGCGTGGCGGTGCGCTTCGACCGCTCGCCGATCTCGGGGGAGAAGGTGGCCCGCTGGCTCGGCCGGCCCCTGCGTCAGCGCGTGCCGCGCCTGCGCCAGACCGAGGTCATCGCGCAGGTCACCCGGCCGCGAGCCTACTGGATCCCGCCCGGGTGGTCGGACCTGATCGCGCGCCTCGAGCGCCACGGCGTCCGCCTCGAGCGGCTCACCGCCCCGCGCGAGTTGACGCTGACGATGTACCGCATCCGGCAGCACAGCCTCGCCAGCGAGGCCTACGAGGGGCGGGTGCGGGTGGAGGTCAAGCGCCTGAGCCTCGAGCGCCGCCGCGAGCGCATCGCCGCCGGCGGGGCGCGGGTGCCGACCGATCAGCCCCTCGGCGACCTGGCGATGCTGCTGCTCGAGCCCCGGTCGCGCGACTCCTTCTTCGCCTGGGGCATGATGCTGTCGGTGCTGCAGCGCACCGAGTACATCGAGCCCTACGTGATCGAGCCGCTGGCGCGGCGGATGCTCGCCCGTGACCCGCAGCTCAAGCGGGCCTTCGCGCGGCGGCTCGCCAGCGACGCCGCCTTCGCCGCCGATCCGAAGGCGCGGCTGCGCTGGTTCTACCGCCGCACGCGCTACTACGACGACCGATACCTGCTCTATCCGATCGGCCGCGAAGACTGAGGCGCGTCGTTCTTTCTCACTCGCGGCGATTTTTGCTACCGCGTCGTCGTCGGCTGCGGGACAATAGCATCCTCCGATGAGCGACATCGTCTGCAAGGCCTGCGGCGCGCGCCTCCCCGGCGGCGCCTGTCACTGTGGTGACTGTGGCTTCCGCCTCGAGCCGCTGGTCCCCCGCCCGTTGACCGAGCCGGAGCGGGCGCAGCTGGCCGATGACGAGCTGCTCGCCCACGCCGAGACGGCCGTCGGGCGCCGGCCGACGGCGGGCGAGGCGGCCGGCTCGCTGCCGGAGGAGCGGTCGCCACGGCGCCACCGGCGCTTCGTCCTGCGGGTCGTCGTCTCCTACGGCCGCGAGCCTAACTTCAACACCGGGGCGACCGAGAACATCAGCTCGGGCGGGCTGTTCGTCTCCACCGAGACCCCGCTCGAGGTTGGCGTGCGGGTCGAGGCGCGCTTCACCCTGCCCGGGCTCGAGCAGCCGTTCAGCGTCCCCTGCGTCGTCCGCTGGGTCAGGCCCCTCGGCGCCGGCGGGCCCGGGCTGGCGGGAATGGGCCTCGCCTTCGAGGAGCTCGAGCGGGAGCTCGAGCAGACCATCGACAGCTTCCTCGTCCACCGCGAGCCGGTGCTCTACGAGGACTGAGCCCGGGGCGAGCGACGCCCGGGTCAGCGGTAGCCGCGGACGATGTAGGACTTGGGCACGGCCACCGAGTAGTCGACGATCACCTTCCGCTTGCCGCGCGGCGGGATCGACAGCTCCCAGGAGAGGATCCCGTCGGGCTTGTTCCAGTGCGACGGCTTGGTCGCGCCGCTGGCGAGGCTGATCTTGATCTCGCCCACCTGGGAGACCGGGATGTTCTCCAGCACTCGCACCTTCTGGCGCTTGCGGGTCCAGTTGCCGACCTCGATCGTGTAGCGGTGCAGTAGCCGCTTGTCGCCGTCGAAGACCCCGGCGCCCTCGAGCTTCTCCTTCTTGACGTAGCGCTTGACGTTGAGCTGGTTGTCGACGCCGAGGGAGACGTCGAACGGCTCCTTTGGCGCCCGCAGCTTCAGCTGTGCCTTGCCGAGGAAGGTCCGGCCCGAAAAGAGGCTCGCTTCGCCGGCGAGCATCGTGAAGCCGAACGGGTTGCTCAGGGAGACCTTGCGGTAGACGTAGGGATACAGCTTCGGCACGGTCTCGAGAGAAAACCGCCCGGTCAGCGAGCGGCGGGCGAGGGTCACCACCACCTGCCGCCCGTCGGCCGGCACGGTGGCGCGTTGGGCGGCGGTGAGCTCCATCGCCAGTTGTTGCTCCTGCCCGGCGGCGGTCGCCTGGGCCTTCTTCCCCTTGCCTGACAGCGCCGTGGTGCGGGAGACCGGCCCGCGGGTCGAGGCGGCCTTGAGGTGGGCTCGTCGCTCGAAGCGCCGGGCGAGCACCTTGCGGGTCGAGCGTGGCTTGCGGGTGCTGACCCGCATCGGGCGGATCGATGGTGGCGTGTTCTTGCGCTGCAGGTTGGCGGTGGAGACCGCCAGCCGCACCCTGCGCCAGTCCTCGCCGGTACCTTGCTGGACGACTGCTTGAGCCAGCAGCTCGACCCGGCGTCCGTGGGCGTCGGCGCGGACCTGATAGGCCACCCGCCAGGAGGCGTCGGGGACGACGTAGGAGAGGCGGACCTTGCGGCTGCCGGTGCACTTGAGCATCGCCGTGACGCGGGTGGTGGTCCGTCGCCGGGCGCGCCGCACCTGGCTCAGCTGGCGCTGGATCCGGCTGCGCTGGCGCTGCAGCTCGCGGCGCTTGGCCCCGGCGGCGATCCGCCTGCGGCTCGCCTGCAGCCGCTGCTGGCGGATCAGGTCGAGGGCCTGATCCCAGCTCGCCACCGGCGCCTTGCGCTGGGTCGCCTGCAGCTTCCAGGTGCGTCGCAGGTGGTCGCGGAAGCTGTCGAGCTTGTCCTCGACGCCGCTGGCGGCCCCGACCTCGCCATTGGCTGCCACCAGCGCCACGTCGACCCGGCGCAGCTCGGCCTGCAGCACCTTGGCGCGGGCCTGGGGACCGGTCGCTTCCTCGGTGTGCTTGAGGCCGACCACCTCGCCGCTGCCGCCGTCGATCCGGGCCGAGAGGGTCTTCGGATCGAGCGTTGATGGTAGCCCGGGAAAGACCGCCTCGCCGCGGCTGCAGGCGACCGTACGGGCCCGGGTCACCTGGGCCCG
>JAUVBO010000446.1 GCA_030591195.1 Pseudomonadota bacterium | reverse complement strand
GCGTCTGCGCGGGATGGCCGACGCCCGACCGTTCGGCCTGACCGACCTGCCCGCGCAGGTTCGACGCAGCTTCCGCGGCCCGGGCTTCGGCGACGCCTGGGTCGGCATGGCCTTCTATCAGATCAACATCAGCGACACCCGCGAGGCGCGGCTGCTGAAGCGCGAGATCGGTGCCTTCGCGGGAAGCCCCCTGCTCAGCGTCACCCGGGCGTTGCCCTCCGGCGCCAAGGTCGCCGTCGAGGGCCAGCGGGTCGAGGTCTCCTGCCCGGCGGCGGTGGAGCGGTGCCGTCGGGCGCTGGCGGGCCTGCGCCACCAGGGCCAGCCCGTGTTCGTCGAGCTAACCACCGCCGACGAAGCATACCGTCGCGGGCTGGCGGTGACCGGCGGGTTGCGTGGCGAGCTGCTGGCCATCGCTCGACCCGGCATCGTCCCGGTAGCCGGTCGGCTGCCCACCGCGGTGCAACCCTCGGGGACCTTCCACGCCAGCAGCGGCGAGCTGGTGCTGGCCGAGGTGGTCGACACGATGCTCGCCGACAGCAAGCTCGCCTTCGGCCTCGCGCTGCTGGTGGTCTTCCTCGCCTGCTGGATCGACCTGCGCAGCCTCCGCTACGCCGCGCTCGCCTGCGTGCCGCTGTTCTGTGGGCTGCTGTGGATCTTCGCCGTGCTGGAGCTGCTGCAGCTGAAGCTCAACATGTTCAACTTCGTCGTCCTGCCGGCGCTGATCGGCATCGGCGTCGACTATGGTGTGCACGTGGTCCACCGCTACCGCGAGCAGCTGCAGCAGCGGCGGCAACAGAGCGCGGCCGATGTCCGCGGCGCGCTCTACTGGGTGCTGTTCTTCTGCGCCGTGACCTCGATCGTCGGCTTCGGCAACATGGCCGGCGCCGCCCACCCGGGCCTGCGCTCGCTCGGCCAGCTGGCGGTGATCGGCCTCAGCTGCATCTTCGCCGCCTCGATGTACACCCTGCCGGCCCTGCTGCAGCTCTTCGGCCGCCGGCGGTAACGCCTCGGGCTAGATGTGGAACACGATCCCGTAGGAGGTGGTCACGAAGAGGAAGTGCCGGTCGTCGTCCAGCGCGTTGGCGTTCTCGATCCGGGTGCCGTGCATCATGCCGAGGCGGAGCGTCAGGGCTAGCGAGAGCCACCTGGCGAACATCACCTGGTAGCTGCCGCCGAGCGACCAGGTGAGACCGCTGGCCTCCTTGCCGCTCACCGGCGAGCTCGCGGACTCGGCGAAGTTCGAGATCCGGTCGAGGTAGCCGCCGAAGGCGGCGCTCGCCTGCAGGTAGGACCGGCGGAAGGGGAAGACCCAGCCCGCCTCCACCGCACCGCGCAGCAAGAACGCGGAGCCCGGGTCGGTGGAGCCCACGGTCTCGCGAGTCAGGGGAACGCCGAAGAAGTGCCCGCCGACGAACAATCGTCCGATGGTCGCACCAAGGTGCAGCTCGGGTCCCGTCACGGCGCCCCAGCCCTGGGCGACCAGCGATGACGCGCCAACGCTCACGTGCAGGAGAGTGTCCTCGAACGCGACCAGCTTGGGCGGCTCGCACGACTTCTGGCAGGGAAGCGGCGGGGGACACGGCTTGGAAGCCGGCAGCGGATCCAGCGCGACCTTGACCGTCGCGGGGCGCCCGATCTGGACCTGCACCCGACGGGTGGTGACGCGGCGGGTGGGGTGCCGCAGCACCAGCAGGTGCCAGCCGGGACGCATGTCGAAGATCGCCGGGGTCGGCCGCGCGCTGCGGGGCTGCCCGGTGTCCACCGTCACCGACGCGCCGACGGGCTCGGAGGTGACGAAGACCTTCACCGGCCGTGCCTGGATCCGCGCGATCCGCCCGGCGAGGTCGGCCCGCTGGTCGGCGCTGGTCGTGAGCTTCAGCGTCTGCCGGTAGAAGCGGACCGCTCGATCGAGCTCGCCGAGGTTTTCGTGGCAGCGGGCGATGTTGAACAGCGTGGCGCGGTGCGGCGCGAGCTGCTGGGCCGCCGAAAACGCCTCGAGCGCGGCCTTGAACTGCCCCGCCGCGTAGAGCTTCTCACCCTGCGCGAAGCGGTCCCCCGCCGCTGGCGCCGCCCACAGCTCCGCGCGATGCGCGGTGAGCAGCAGGAACGCTGACAGGCCAATGATCAGCCCGCGCGGCAAGAATGAGGCGACACCCCGTCGAGTCATGGTGTGGCGACGATATCAATGATCCCCGCCGAGTGACAGCCGGGAAGGGAGCCGGAAGAACCAAGCCGCGGCCGCCGCCGTAGGGCCCCTTGACCCGGTGGGGTCCGCCGGCGAAGACTCGGGGCGCGACGTTGACGTTCATCGGCGGCGCCCCGCGGGCGCCCGACGAAAGGGCAAGAGGGGTTTTCATGGCACGAATCGATCCGCACTCGCACACCGATCCCGATCAGGGCGTGGTCACGCACGCCGACCTCGAGCTGGCAGTCGACTTTCCAGCTCGGGTGCTTCGTGGACGGGTCAAGCTGACCCTCGACGGCGCTACCGGCGGCGCGCTCGACCTCGACACCCGTGACCTGGTGATCCAGCAGGTGCTGGATGGCGACGGAAAGCCGCTGAAGTGGTCCCTCGGCGCTGGCGACCCGGTGCTCGGCGCACGCCTGCGCATCGACGCTCCCGAAGGGACCAAGACGATCCGCGTCGACTACGGCACGTCCCCCGAGGCCTCGGCGCTCCAGTGGCTCGACCCGAGCAACACCGCGGGCAAGGAGCACCCCTACCTCTTCAGCCAGTGCCAGCCACACCACGCCCGCAGCATGCTGCCGATCCAGGACAGCGCACGGGTGCGCTTCAGCTACCGGGCGGCGATCTCCGTGCCGCGACCGCTGGTGGCGGTGATGTCGGCGGCGCCCGGCGAGAAGCACAGCGGCGAAGGCGGGCTCGACACCTTCAACTTCGAGATGCCCCAGCCGATCCCGGCCTACCTGCTGGCTCTGGCTGTCGGCAACATCGCCAGCCGCGACCTCGGCCCGCGCAGCCGGGTCTACGCCGAGCCCGAGACTCTCGACGCGGCCGCCTGGGAGTTCGCCGGGACCGACGCCGCCCTGCTCAAGGCCGAGCAACTGTTCGGCGACTACCGGTGGGATCGATACGACTTCTTGATGATGCCGCCCGCGTTTCCGTACGGCGGAATGGAGAACCCCCGGCTGACCTTCCTCACCCCTTCGTTGCTCGCCGGCGACCGCAGCCTGGTCAACGTGCTGGCCCACGAGCTGGCCCACAGCTGGACCGGCAACCTGGTGACCAACGCGACGATGAACGACTTCTGGCTCAACGAGGGCTTCACCGTCTGGGCCGAGCGCCGGATCCTCGAGCTGCTCGAGGGCGACGAGGCGGTGGCCCTGTCGGCGGCCATCGGCCGCGAGGGCCTCGACGCCGATCTCGAGCGCTTCGGCGCTGACTCGCCCTACACCAGGCTGCGGACCGACCTCGAGGGCGTCGATCCCGACGAGGTCTACTCGCTCGTGCCCTACGAGAAGGGTTTCCTCTTCGTCGCGCTGCTCGAGCGCACGGTCGGCCGCGAGCGCTTCGACGGGTTTGTCCGCGACTACATGGACCGCTTCGCCTTCACCAGCATCACCACCGAGGAGTTCCTCGTCTTCCTCGAGGAGAAGCTGCCCGGCGTGGCCGACGAGGTCTCTGCCGAGCGCTGGATCTACCAGCCGGGCGTGCCCGAGAACGCGCCGTCCTTCGAGTCCACCCGGCTCACGGCCCTGACCGAGCTCGCGGCCGGCTGGAGCGAGGACTCACGCCCCGATGTCGACCAGGCGAAGGCCTGGCCCGTGGCCGAGTGGCTGGTCTACCTGGGTGCGCTGCCCAAGGGCGTGACCGCCGACGAGTGCCGCTGGCTCGACGAGCGCTTCGAGCTGACCCAGAGCAACAACGCCGAGATCCTCTGCAGGTGGTTGACCATCGCGCTCGACGCCGGCTACCCCCCGGCGCTGGACAAGGTCGGCGAGTTTCTCGGCACCACCGGGCGGATGAAGTTCCTCAAGCCCCTGTACGGCGCGTTGACCAAGCGGGCGACGAGCCGGAGCCTGGCCAGCGAGCTCTACGCCCGCTACCAGGATCGCTACCATCCGATCGCCCGGGCCGGCCTCGAGGCCCTGCTCGGCGCGAGCGCCTGAGCCTGCCTCAGGGCTGAGTGCAGACGTCGGCGGGCGAGCCCTCGCAGCAGCTGGCGGGTGGGCGGACGCAGGGTGCGGCGAGGGGCTTGTTCGCCAGCCGATCGGCGAGCCAGGCGAACTGCTGGCCCAACGACCACTTGGCGCCCTTGCTGTGGCCGGCGCCGGCGCACTCGATGTACTCCATCTGGTAGCCGGCCTGGCAGAGGGTGTCGTAGCTGCTGCGCTGGGCGGCCGGGTTGACGGTCTCGTCGTCTTCACTGACGACGAAGAGGATCGGCGGCTGGCCAGTGGCGGCGACCGAGGTGGTGGTCAGCGAGTTCTCGCGGTGCAGGCAGCGCCAGTGCTCGAAGCCCTTCCAGTCCTGGTCGACGGCG
>JAUVBO010000399.1 GCA_030591195.1 Pseudomonadota bacterium | reverse complement strand
CTCGGGCGAGTTCAGTGGTCTGAGCACGGCCGAGTTCAAGCGGCGGATCGACGCCTGGCTCGCCGACCGCGGCCGTGGCCAGGCGAGCGTGCGCTACAAGCTGCGCGACTGGGTCTTCTCCCGCCAGCGCTACTGGGGCGAGCCGATCCCGCTGGTGCACTGCGAGGGCGACTGCGGCACCGTCCCCGTGCCCGAGGACCAGCTGCCGCTGCTGCTGCCCGAGACCGAGCACTACGAGCCCACCGGCAGCGGCGAGTCGCCGCTGGCGTCGATCGAGTCGTGGGTCCAGACCAGCTGCCCGAAGTGTGGCGGGCCGGGCCGGCGCGAGACCAACACCATGCCCCAGTGGGCGGGCAGCTGCTGGTACTACCTGCGCTACATCGACAGCGACAACGACCAGGCGCTGGTCGACCCGGATAAGGAGCGCTACTGGATGCCCGTCGACCTCTACGTCGGCGGCGCCGAGCACGCGGTGCTCCACCTGCTCTACGCCCGGTTCTGGCACATGGTGCTCCACGACGCCGGCGTGGTCTCCACCGCCGAACCCTTCGCTTCCCTGCGCAACCAGGGGATGATCCTCGGGCAGAGCTACCGCTACCTCGAGGACGAGGCGGGCCAGCGCTACCCGACCTCGGCCGGCGTGCTCGCCGAGGAGCGCTGGACGCTCAAGGACGGCGGCGCCGTGGCGATCGAGCGCTGGGTGCCCACCGCCGAGGTCGAGTGGGTCGACGACCGACCGGTGCACCCCGAGTTTCCCGAGCTATCGCTCGAGGAGTTCACGACCAAGATGTCCAAGTCGCGGGGCAACGTGGTCAACCCGGACGAGATCGTCTCGACCTACGGCGCCGACGTGATGCGGCTCTACGAGATGTTCATCGGGCCCTTCGAGGCCTCCTGCCCGTGGAACACCCGGGACATCGAGGGGGTCAACCGCTTCTTGCACCGGGCCTGGCGCCTCTTCGCCGACGATCGGCGCGCGGCCGACGACGCCCCCGACAGCCTCGAGCGCGCGCGCCACAAGACGATCAAGAAGGTCAGCTCGGACCTCGAGCAGATGGGCTTCAACACCGCCATCGCCCAGCTGATGACCTACGTCAACGAGCTGACCAAGCAGCCCAAGTCCCACCCCGCCGACCTGCGGACGCTGGCGCTGCTGATCGCGCCCTTCGTCCCCCACCTCGCCGAGGAGGTCTGGCAGGAGCGACTGGGCGAGACCGCGAGCGTCGTGTTGCAGCCCTGGCCCGAGTACGACGAGGCGCTGACCGTCGACGACGAGGTGACGCTGGTGGTGCAGGTCAACGGCAAGAAGCGCGGCGAGTGTCAGGTGCCAGCGGGCATCGACAAGGAGACCGCCATCGCCACGGCCAAGGCGGCCGTGCCCCGCCACCTCGAGGGCAAGGCGGTGGTCAAGGAGATCTTCGTGCCGCGCGCGAACCTGGTCAACCTGGTGGTCAAACAAGCTCCGCAAGCGTAGCGCTGACAGCTCACGGAGGGGGAGGGACGGTCGATGCCTGAGGCGTTTCTCGAGGCGTTGAGGCAGCGGGTCTTGGTTGCCGACGGCGCCATGGGCACGGCGCTCTACGCCCACGGGATCTACATCAACCAGAGCTACGACGAGGTCAACCTCGCGCGCCCCGAGCTGGTGCGAGAGATCCACGCCGACTCTCTCGCCGCTGGCGCCGACTTGATCGAGACCAACACCTTCGGCGCCAACCCGCTCAAGCTGCGCCCGTTCGGCCTCGCCGAGCGCTCGGAGGAGATCAACCGCCGGGGTGCCGAGCTGGCGCGCGAGGCGGTCGACGCGGCCGGCCGCGCGGCCTACGTCGCCGGCTCGATCGGTCCCCTCGGCGGGCGCCTCTCACCCATTGGCCCGATCGGCCGCGACGAGGCGCTCGAGCTGTTCGCCCCCCAGGTCCGCGGGCTGCGCGACGGCGGCGTCGACCTGTTCGTGATCGAGACGATCAACGACCTGACCGAGCTCGAGGTCGCGGTCCAGGCGGTGCAGGCCGGCGCGCCCGGCATGCCGGTGGTGGCCAGCGCGACCTTCCCCGCCGAGGGGCGGACGATCTATGGCTACACCCCGGGCGAGGTGGTGGCGGCGATGACCCGTGCCGGGGCCGACGTGATCGGCGCCAACTGCGCCGAGGGTCCCCACGACATGCTCGAGACGGTCGCCCGGCTGCGCGGGGCGGACGCCCAGGCGTTGCTCTCGGCGATGCCCAACGCCGGCTCGCCGCAGAA
The DNA here is from genome assembly GCA_030591195.1 of Pseudomonadota bacterium. The sequence continues at coordinate 2,527 of JAUVBO010000399.1, read as the reverse complement.
GCACGACGATCGCTTCCTCTACCTCGCGTCGCACGAGTACCTCGCCGAGTACGCCCGGCGACTGATCCACGCCGGCGCCAACCTCATCGGCGGCTGCTGCGGCACCACGCCGGACCACATCCGGGCGATCCGCGCGATGGTCCGGGCGATCGCCCCCGACAGCGCGCGTGAGGCTGTCCCGGTGATCACCGCGATGCCCCTCGAGCGCGCCGAGCGCAAGCAGGCTGCGCCGATCGAGGCCCGGTCGCCCCTCGGGGCGAAGCTGGCGCACAAGAGTGTCCGCGGCCGCAGCTTCGTCTGCTCGGTGGAGCTGAGCCCACCCCGCGGGCACGATCCGACCAAGGTGCTCGAGGCCGCCGAAAAGCTCAAGTACCACGGTGTCGACGCGGTCAACATCCCCGACGGCCCCCGGGCGAGCGCGCGGATGGGCGCCCTGCACACCGCGGTGCTGATCGAGCAGCAGGTGGGCATCGAGACGCTGCTGCACTGCTGCTGCCGCGACCGCAACCTGCTCGGCATGCAGTCCGACCTGCTCGGCGCCCACACCCTCGGCCTGCGCAACATCCTCGCGATCACCGGCGACCCGCCAAAGCTCGGTGACTACCCCGAGGTCACCGCGGTCTACGACGTCGAGAGCATCGGGCTGGTCCGGGTGCTCCAGGGGCTCAACGAGGCGGTCGATCTCGCCGCCACCCCCCTGAAGCAGCAGACCCGGTTTCTCATCGGCGTCGGCGCCAACCCGGGCGCCGAGGACCTCGAGCGCGAGCTGCGGCGCTTCCGCTACAAGGTCGAGGCTGGCGCCAACTTCTGCATGACCCAGCCGGTCTACGAGCGCGAGCTGCTCGAGCGCTTCCTCGAGGCGATCGCCGATGTCCGGATCCCGGTGCTGGTCGGGATCCTGCCGCTCTTCAGCCACCGCAACGCCGAGTTTCTCCACAACGAGGTGCCCGGGATGCAGGTGCCCGAGGCGGTCCGGCAGCGAATGCGCGCGGCGGGGACCGGCGAGAAGGCGCGTCAGGTCGGCATCGAGATCGCCCAGGAGGCCCTCGCCGAGTGCAAGCACCTGGTCGAGGGGGTCTACGTGATGCCGCCGTTCGGTCGGGTCGGCGCCGCGATCCGCGTGCTCGAGGCGCTGTAGGGCCGACTGGAAGTGATCGAGTGATGACCGAGTGGATCGGCTCTGCGGTGGTGTTTGCGGCGATCTGCGCGGGGTGCTCCCAAGGGGCAACAACAGCCCCCGTGGCCGGGCTGGTCGACATCTCTGCCCGGATCTCCGAGCAGCTGACACGACCTACTGTTGACCTGGCAGGCTCCACCTTAGCTGGCGCCGATTTTGGTCCAAGGAATGGGGTCCACCTCACACCACGGAGCGGCTCCCCTGCATGTGCGTCGCGCCGGGGTGATCGTCGCGCGACCGTGCTGGTGGCCATCGGGTCCGAAGTCCGCATCGACGAGCGCAAGGCGGGGGGCTGCGGTTGTTCCGACTCGCCGAATCCCCGTTCGAGATCCTCGTTGAAGAAAGGGTCGCTCGAGTCATCAACGACGGCTTTGCAGGCATCGCCGCCGAGCCGCTCCGTACGAGCTGATCGTCGTGCGACCGCGCCGGCGGCTCCCCCTACCACCTCTCGATGGTCGACCCGACCGACAGCCAGTGGCTGCCAGGGGCGCTGCGGCTGGTCGGCTCCACGCTGCTGACCGGCAGCGGGCCGGCGAGCAAGATCATCAGCGCCTGCCGCGCCTCGCACGAGCTGACGGTCGAGGCCTGGGTCGCGCCCGAGGACGCCTATCAGAACGGCCCGGCGCGGATCGTCGCCCTGTCAAGCAACCAGGAGGAGCACAACTTCCTCCTCGGCCACGGCGAATGCGGAAGCGGGCAGGCGACGCAGGTCTGCGTGCGCGTGCGGACCACCGAGAGCCCTCACGCCGGTCACTACGAGTTCGAAACACCGGTTGGCACGGTGTCGGCGAAGCTGACCCACTGGGTGTTCGTTCGCGACGGCGCGGGCCAGTCCCTCGTCTACCGCGACGGGGCGCCGCTGCTGAGCCTGGACCTGCCCGGTTCGTTCGACAACTGGGACGACCACCCGCTGGTGGTCGGCGACTCGCTGTCCGGTAGCCGGGCCTGGATCGGCACGCTGCACCTGATCGCGATCTACTGCGAGGCGCTGAGCGCGGTCGAGGTGCAGGCCAACTTCGCCGCCGGCGCCGACCCCGAGCTCACCCCGTGACCCTTGGCAGAGAGGGGCACCGTTTCTCCTCCGTGGTCCGATCATCGTCAGAGAACGGCCCGAGGAGATCGGTAGCTTCACAGTGACTACCCTTCGCGGGTTCTGAACCAGACGCACGAGAAGGTCGGCGTGACTTACGTCGGAACACACACGGTCAGCGCACCTCGAAGGCGCCAGCGGTACAGGGCACGCCGCGAGGCGCGCCACGCTGGTCGTAGTCCGGACAGCCCGCCGTCCCGAGACCGACCGCCGGGCTGTCGGCAGGAAGGTCGACGGTCGGGGTGGGTCCACCATGATCG
>JAUVBO010000650.1 GCA_030591195.1 Pseudomonadota bacterium | reverse complement strand
TGCCGGCACCAGCGGCCGTCCAGGCGTGCCAATAGCGCTGGCTCCAGACCGACACCTCGGCGTCCTTGCGTACCATCGGCACCATCACGCCAGCGCCGGCGACCTTGGTTCCCTGGAGGGTCGTGCTCGGGACGGTCGGCTTCGGCTCCGGCTTGGCATCCGGATCCTCCATGTCGCGCGCCTCGAGGATCACCGAGGCAGCCTCGGCCTCCGAGCGAGTGATCTCCTGCGCCGCCTGGCGTGGCGCCTGACGCGACCGGCGAGCCAGCGCGAGCAGCCTCACCGCTGCCTTGCCCCCCTGCGCCACCAGCCCCCAGGGCCGCCGGGTACGAAAGGACTTGCTCGCCAGCACCGCCCCATCGCGGCCGACGACGCGCATGTCGACGTGGATCCGGCGACCGATGCGCTCGGCGTGCGCTGCCACGAGGAAGCGAACCCGGTAGCGACGGGAGACCGCCTGGACACAGCTCGGTTGCTGGAGGCAACGCCGGAGGCGCTGGGCCCGACTGGACGGTAGCCTGACCGCCCGATAGCCACTACGGCGGAGGCGCCGGACGAGGCGCTGGGTGGCCTTCCTGGCGGCTTTGCGCACCCGCTTGTCGCCAGCAGTGATCGGCACCACGCCGACACGATGGCGACGCCGAGCATCGGCATCCCCGGATGCGAGGAAGCTTCCGAGCAACACGGCGGTGAGGGCGACTGGGAAGGTGCGGGGCATCAAGCTCTCCTGGATGGCAAACGGCAGGGTCGGTTGATCGCAACACTCGTGCCATCGACGACATCAGAAATATGCTATATTTTCACACTCTTACCATAGGGAGATCACACCCTGCGGTGGGAGTATATCCCCATAGGATCGCGCAGGATGAGCACTCCACAAACATGGCAAGCACGTTCGTCTCAATGATATTCAACAGTTGCCATGACAGACGAGCTGCGCAAATATTTGCGCTAGGGGTGGGGCTCGACGCCCACGGCGTATCGCGCAGAAAAGCCTTCGACTGGCTCCGAATTGCACGTAAGTTCGGCTGTCGCCGTGTCTTACCTCGTCCCACAGCTTCCCTCGGTCGCACTGCTGGTAGCGCTGCTCGGCTGTAGCGGCTGCCCCGACCGCTGGGCCGACTTCCACCTCCGCCGTTTCATCTCGGCGGACGTCTCCAAGATCGACGGGGAGGGCTTCGAGATGAAGCTGCGGTGCGAGGTGGAGAACCCCAACCCGATCGGCGCTGAGCTGTGGGACCTCTCCTACCGGGCGACCCTCGGCCATCACGAGCTGGCGCGCGGCCGCGTGCCCGGCCGGGTGACGACGGTCAAGGCGCGCAGTCGCTTCGAGTTGGTGGTGCCCGTGAGGGTCGAGTACCGCCGGCTGCCGGCCGACCTTCCCCGCCGGACCCGCGCGGGTACCATCGAGGTGCGCACCGAGGTCTGGTTTGTCGCCCGCACCAGGCTCGGCCGCTTCCGGATACATCTGACCTCCACCGACCGGGCCGCCATCGACCGCGCGCTGCGCGCGGCCGTGCGCGGCTCCTTCCGTGGCGATGCCTTGCGGATCACGAGGATCGACTTTCGTGGGATCGGTCTGCGCCAGACCAAGCTCGCCCTCGCCGCTCGGGTCAAGAACCTCTTTCCGTTCCCGATTCGCATCGTCAGCGCCAGCTACGCGCTGTCGATCAACGGCAGGCACTTCGGCGAAGGCAAGCTCGGCCAGCCGCTGTCCCTCGCGCCTCGCGCGGGTCGACTGGTGAACCTCCCAATCGCCGCCACCCATAGTGCGCTCGGTCTGGCCCTCGCCGCCCTCGCTACCACCGACCCAAAGTTCCGCGTTCGCGGGCGGATCACCCTCTCCCCTCCCATCGCGGGCATCGCGCAGATGCCGATCGACGTCAGCGCCGACTCCTCGGTCTTCGTCGACGAACCCGCCGAGTAACCGACGCTCGGGCCTGTTTCCGGTTCAGAATTCTCGCTTCTCGAGCGATAGTCCATCGATGGAGATGACGAAGAAGGGTCCGGTGGCGGCGGTGATGCTGGCCCACCCGACGCACCTGCCGGTCTACCGGAAGGTCCAATACTACGGGCGTCACCCCCGCGAGGGCCCGCCGATGGCGATCATCTCCGGCGGGACGGGCGCGCGGATGCTCTCCGAGAGCCTGATCCGCTACAGCCACCACACCTCGCACATCCTACCGGTCTTCGATGATGGCGGGTCGAGCCGCGCGCTGCGCAAGGCGTTCCGGATGCCCCCACCGGGGGATCTGCGCAACCGGTTGATGGCGCTGTCGGACTTGACACGTGGTGGCAACCCCGAGGTCAGCCGGCTGTTTCGCACCCGACTGTCACCCGAGGGTACCCGCGACGAGCTGCGCGACGAGCTCCAGACGTTCCTCAGTGACGCGCACCACCAGATGGCACGGATCGAGCCCCGCTACCGACGGATCATCATCAAGCACCTCGAGCGGTTCGTCGCCTACATGCCCCCGGACTTCGACCTGCGGCGCGGAAACCTCGGCAACTTCGTCATCACCGGCGCCTACCTCGCGGTGGGCGATCTCGAGTCGGTGATCTTCGAGCTCTCGGCGCTCGCGGCGGTCCGCGGCGAGGTGATCCCGGTCTGCGGCGGCGAGGAATACAACCTCAAGGCGTCCTTCGCCGACGGCAGCGAGATCATCGGTCAGTCGAAGATCACCAGCGAGGCTCACCCGCCGATCCAGCAACTGGCGATCATCGAGCCCGAAGGCGACGGCTGGCGATCCTGCCGGCCAAGGATCAACCCGCTGGCCGAGCGTGCGATCCACAAGGCGGCGCTGATCGCCTACTCGATGGGGAGCTTCTACACCAGCCTGGTGGCGAGCCTGCTGGTGGACGGCGCCGGCCAGGCGATCCGGGAGACCAAGCGGCCGAAGGTCTTCGTCGCCAACCTGGTCCGTGACCACGAGACGCCGGGAATGACGGTCAGCCAGATGATCGAGGAGCTCTGCGCCAACCTGCGCAGCTCCGACCCCAGCCCCGGTGATCTGAGCGACTACGTCCACTACGCGCTGGTCAGCAACCACGGGGCGAGCGAGGTCGCCAACCGGCTGCCGATCGACCTCGAACGGATCAGGGCACTCGGGGTCGAGCCGATCATCTTGCCCCTCGAGGCCGAGCCCGGCCTGCACGACCCCGAGCTGGTCGCTGGGGTGCTGCTCTCGCTCTGCTAGCCGTCGAGCACCGCCAGCAACGACCGCATGTCCCCGGTGATGACCACGTCGGCGGCCTCACGAACCTCCGCGGCCTTCGGCTCGAAGGCCACGGCCAGACCAGCCTCGGTCATCGCGGCGACGTCGTTGATGTTGTCGCCGACGTAGACCACCCGCGACGGATCGACGGTCATCTCCCGCGCCACCCGACGCAGGGCCGTGGCCTTGCCGGCCATGTCGTAGGGGGTCGCCTCCCATCCACGGATCGTGCCGTCGTCGTCGAAGTGCAGCCGGTTGGTGAAGATCACGTCGAACGGCTGGCCGGCGAGCAGCTCCTCGATCGTGATGTCCAGCGTGCCGCTGATCACCGCCAGCCGGTAGCCAGCCGCCGAGAGCTGGCGGAGCGTCTCCTCCACCCCGGGCAGCACGTGGAGCTCCGAGCGAACCACCTCGGCTAGCTGATCGCGGGTGACCCCCCAC
>JAUVBO010000780.1 GCA_030591195.1 Pseudomonadota bacterium | reverse complement strand
TTCGATCGGTCCGCGGCCACTTCAAACCCGGCGCGAGCCTGCGAGAGATGGTGCTCGCCGCCGAGCGTGACGTGATCCTGCGGGCGCTGGCCGCCAACGGCGGGCAGGTGTCGAAGACCGCCTCGTCATTGCAGGTCGAGCGCAGCCACCTGTACAAGAAGATGCGGGCGCTCGGCATCGATCCGAAGAAAGACCTGACGCCGGGCTGAGCCGGCGCCGTCAAGCTTGTTTGGCAAGGAAACCCGAACCCGCAGTGGCCAGCGCGCACGTCAGTACCCGGCGCGAAACGGAGAGGCGAAAACATGAGCAGGAGCCGAGTCCCCCAGCTGTTGTCGGGTGTGATCTGCTGCGCCCTGATTCTGGCGGCGCCCCTGGGTCGGGCGTTGGCCCAGAGCGACGAGCCGACGCCACCCAAGGCGACCTCCGACGAGCCGACGCCGCCCAAGGCGCCAGGTTCCGACGAGCCAACGCCACCCAAGGCGACCTCCGACGAGCCGACGCCGCCCAAGACCGAGGAGCCGGCTGCTCCCGGGGCCGGCTCGGGCGAGCCCGGGGCCGGCTCGGGCGAGCCCGGGGCCGCGTCCGGCGAGGAGCCGAAGGCGCCGCCGAAGCCCGAGGCGGAGCTGAAGAAGAAGAAGTCGGGGTCGGCGTCCTACGGCATCGGGATCAACGTCCGGGCGATCTTCATTCACCCGTGGTTGCTCGGCATCTTCCTCGACGAGAGCACGCCGCTCAACTCGATGGCCTTCGGTGGCGAGTTCGTCCGCCGCAAGGACAACATGGATCTGATCGCCTCGGTGGACCTTGGCTTCTATAGCCCGACGGACGGCAACTACCTGGGCAAGAACAAGAGCCCCTCGGAAAAGACCGACTACGTCCAGTTTCGCGGCCTCAAGATCTTGTCCTTCAGCGCCCACCTCGTCTGGCACGAGGAGCTCACGCGCTGGATGTCGTTCGTCTACGGCGTCGGCGCTGGCATCGGGATCGTCCTCGGCGACGTCTATCGAATCAGCAACGACCCCGCCCGCTGTACCAAGGAAAACGCTGGCAACATCGACGAGTGCTTCCCGCGGGGCGTCGATCCTCAGACCCGCGAGGTGGATCTTGCTCGCCTCACCGGTGGCACCGACACCCCCACCGACCCGCACCTGTTCAAGGAAGGGGATGTCCCACCGGTGGTTCCGGTGATCCACTTCCTCGTCGGCTTCAACTTCAAGGTCAGCGAGCAGGTCTCGATCCGGGTCGACGGAGGCTTCCGCGACGCCTTCTACTTCGGCGTGACGAGTCACTGGTTCCTGTAACAGCAACAGCCTGTGGACAAACCCGGGTTGTTGCTGTGGAAAACTCTGCGTCGACCACCGACCAACCATTTGAAATGTATTGAAAATCGCAAGACGAGCGACTTTGTCCACAGGCAGGGGAGATGGCTGTGGATTACCCGTGGATATTGCTGTGAAAAACAGGTCTATGGGACGCGAAGTTGGCGCACGTCGCCGACGCGCACGGTGAGGCCCCGGGCGTCGAAGCACTCGGCGAGTGGAATGCTGAACTTGCGGCTCTGACCGACCAGGGCCTTGAACTCGCCCGGCGTGATCTCGCCCCGCTGCTCGAGGTGCTCGCGCAGGCGTTGCTCGAGGGCGGCGAGCGGCTCGCGGTGAAATAGCAACGGTCCGACGCGGGCGAGCGTGCCCCCCGAGATCAGCGACTTGAGCGCCGCCCGAACCGTGTCGTCCGGGGCGTCGAGGCTCTGTTCGAGCTCGGCTTGCCGCGGGGGCGCGAGCTCGGCCTCGAGGTAGCGAGCCGCGATCCGATCGGAGAGCGGTCCGAGCTCGGCGTCAACCCGCGCCCGGTGGTCGGGCCGCAGGCAGTACTCTCGCTGCACCAGCAGCTCCCCGTCTCGTTGGAGCCGATCGAGCAGCGTAAGCAGCAGCCGTCCATCGATATCAGCGCCGAGGCGGGATCCGAGCTCGGCGCGGCCGATGCCGGGCTTGACCGGGTTGTCGAGGTGGAAGCGGTCGACGATCCGCAGCGCAGCGGCGCGTAGCGCGGCGAAGATGCTCTGGTGGATCACCGCGCCGCTGCTGCGGTCCCAGCGGATCAGCTGGTGGTCATTGAGCAGTCGCTCGACGAGGCGATCGAGGGCCCGCGGCGCCAGCGGCAGCCGCTCCCGCAGCTGCGCTCGGGTGATCCCGCGCCGGCCGGCGGCGAGTACCTCGAGCCCCACCCGACGCGGCGGATCGTCGCGCGCGCCTGCCACCTCGGCGAGCAGCGCCACCGCTGCCGAGTCCCTCGGCAGGAGCTTGGGCGTCAGCACCCGGAGGACCTCGCCACCGCCGATGGTCGTGCCGTGGTTGTCCTGCTTGACGAAGCCGCGAAGGATGAAGCGATCGCCGGGCAGGGCGACCACTGGCCGATCGAACCGCAGCTGAGCCAGCCCGAGCTCGCCGGGGCCGATCTCTCGCGGCGACAGCAGCACGCAGCTCGCCTCCTGCTGGCGGGTGCCGAGGTGAAACAGGACCTTGGCCCGGCCACGCAGACCACGGTTGGCCGTCTCGAGCAACCGCAGCTCGACGTCGATCATCGGCGACGAGGCGAGGGTGCCGACGTGGGCCAGCACCTCGCCGCGCGCCACTGCCTGGCGGTCGAGCCCGCCGAGGTTGATCGCCGTGCGCTGACCGGCCACGGCCAGATCGACCTCTTCGCCGTGGACCTGGATCCGCCGCACGTGGGTGGTCAGCTCGCTGGGCAGGATCGCCACCTCGTCGCCTCGCTGCACCCGGCCGCTGATCAGGGGGCCGGTGACCACGGTGCCGAATCCCTTGATCGTGAAGACCCGGTCGAGAGGGAGCCGGAGCACGCCGTCGGCGCTGCGCTGGGGCAGCTGCTGGGCCACGGCGAGCAGCGCCTGCCGCAGCTCGTCGATGCCGGCGCCGGTGACCGCCGAGCAGCGCACCAGTGGCGCCCGCTCGAGGAACGTGCCGGCGAGCACGCCGCGCAGGTCGTCTTCGACCAGCGCCAGCCAGTCATCGTCCACCAGATCAGTCTTGGTCAGCGCGATCAGGCCTCGCCGCACGCCGAGCAGCTGGCAGATGTCGAGGTGCTCGCGAGTCTGGGGCATCACCCCCTCGTCGGCGGCGACGACAAAGAGGGTGGCGTCAATGCCTCCTATGCCCGCCAACATATTCTCGATAAAGTCCCTGTGACCGGG
>JAUVBO010000197.1 GCA_030591195.1 Pseudomonadota bacterium | reverse complement strand
GCTGAGCCGAAAGGAACTTATCTCGCGGAGCAAGGGGGGGGTGGGGGTTGTGCATTTGGTTCTGGTGGCTTGGCGTCAGCGCTTCCAGGGCGCACCGCAATTGTGCAGTCGCGTCAAGTCGACGCTCGGTTTGCGATATGCTTCGGAGATGCGGTCTTCGCGGTTGATGCTCGCCGGGGTTGCCATAGCCACGATCGGGGCTGGCGCGCCCTCTGCCGGGAGCAAGGGCCAGCTCGTCGGCTGGATGCACGGCACGTACTACTACGCCGCGCGCGCGTCAGACCATCGTGGACCGGCAGACACCACGCTCTACGACCGCCGCCGCGTGGTCAACCTCCGGCCCCCATGCGCCTGCGGGGCCTCATCCGGCAAGCGCGGCCACCGCTGCTTCAACGTCGTCGACGGCAAGCGCTTCGCCTATGGTATGGGCTCGCGCGACAACCCGTTGACGCCGCTGCGCTCGCTGGCCGTCGACCGCCGCGTGCTTCGCTATGGCACGGTGGTCTATATCGCGGCCGGGGATGGCGTGCGGGTCCCGCGAGTCGGCGGGCTGGGAGGCTTCGTCCACGACGGCTGCTTCCGGGTCGAGGACGTGGGCGTGCGCGGCCAGCGTTACGACCTGTTCGCCGGGACCCGCCGGATGTGGCGTGCGCTCGAGCGTCTGGTGCCGACCAAGAAGCGCGTCCGGGTCTACCGCGGCCCGCCGCGCTGCGCCGGTCAGGGGGCCCGGCGACGCTGATCCTGGGGCGCGTCCCGTGGAGCGATCACCTGATGTGGTTCTTGGTGAAGCTGAAGTAGCGCAGCCCGGTGGTGGGCCTGTAGGTCGACTCGACGGAGTCGGGCACGATGCCGAGTGGCTTGGACTCGACCTTGCCGTCGGCGAAGGTGACCTTGAGCGCGAGCTTGTGGCCGGGCTTGGCCTTGACCGTGGTGGTCAGCGACTCACGCGCGTACTTCGCCCGCGACTCCTTGTTGGTGGTGGTGTTGACGATCGCGACCCTGGCCGTCGCCGGCGCGACCAGCTTGCCGTGTACGCGAACCTCCGCCGTCCCGTCCGCGCCGGCGTAGGCCACCGTCCGCCGCAGGGCCTCGGGCCGGGTCCAGTTGCCGTAGGTGCTCCTGTAGAGGGACTCGGCGCTGTAGTAGTTGGCGATCGGCATCTCGCCGGGCTTGGGCATGCTGAGGTATGTCACGTGGGTCTTGCGCTGGCCCGGACGCCGGATCAGGACCTTGACCGGCGTGTGCCCGTAGATCCCCCCATCGAGCGTGACCTGGTGCATCCGGTTGGCGCCCTGGGCTGCGGTCTGGACCGTCGTCTGGCCGAGCGACTTCCAGGTTGGCTTTCCCTTCCCCTGGGTGGGCGCGACCTGTTGCTGGACCTCGACCGTCGAGCCGGCGGAGATGTGGCCGATGCTGAGCGCGGTCTGGTTCCTGGCCTTGACGAAGTTCATGCCTCCCGAGCCCGGCTCCGCCTGGCCGGATAGGAGGTTGTGGCCGAGGGTGACCGTCGGCCGGGGCAGGGGACGCCGGTCTGGCAGGTTGACCGTCGCCCCCTTGACGTTGGCGCTGATCGTCGGCAGGCCGCGCCCGGCGGGCTTGACGTAGTGGTAGGCGATCTGTTTGCCCGAGCGCCGGTGGTCGGCGAAGGTCACCCGGCCGAGGCTGCGAGTCACGGTGGTCTCGATGCCGGTCTTGTCCTGGAGCCGGATCGTCAGCTCGAGCTGCTGCTCGGCGTTGGCCACCACCGGCACCCTGGCGTTGAAGGAGCCGTAGCGGGTCGCCTTGCCGCTGACCGTCTCGCCGGTCTGCAGGTTACGGACGGTGAAGCTCGCGTCGTTGGGCAGGGCACGCAGGCCCTTGACCTTGACGTAGGCCTGCCGGTCACGGCCGCGATAGGCGTCAGTCTTGAGCAGGTTCTTGCGCTGGATGAACCCCTCCCACTTTGGCGCCAGCTGTCCGCTGGTGGTGGTCGTGATCGAGGTGTCATGGCCGGAGTGTTTGATCCACCTGATGGCGACGTCGTGCTTCAGCCCCTGCACCTGGCCGCGCAGGGTCCGCCGCTCGGGGCCGCTGGCCTTGGACGAGGGGATCCATTTCAGTTGATATGGCTGGTTGACGGGCAGGATCTTGTCCGGGCGCTCCCACTTCTCGGCGAGCTCTCCGGTGTCGATCTTGGGCTGGGCGTTTTTGGTCTGCCAGACCGTCCGCAGCTGGTGGGCCTTGCCCAGCCGCTGCTTCAACGCGCCCAGCGTCCAGCCTGACGTACTCTTGTTCTGGGCCGTCTGGTGCTTGGCGGCGAAGGACAGATTGATCGCCTTCGACCGATCCTGGACCTGCAGCCACGCCGAGGCCCCCCGCGGCAGTCCGTTGACCCTGAGCCTGGTCGGGTCCTTGACGAAGGTCTTGGTATCGACCTGGACGCCCCACGACGTCACGTCGTGGGTGACCTTGGCAGCCGGCCGCATGGTGTAGATCACACCGGGCTTGAACCTCTTCGGTGGCTGCTGGCGCCTGCTCTGGATTCTGTCCTGGTTCCGGCCGCCTGGTTGTTGTCGGTGCTCGCCGGCGTGCGCGACGGTGCACAGGGTGATCAGGGTGGCGATGCTGAAAACGAAACGTGACATGGCAACCTCTCGTCGGTTCTTGAGGACGAGCTCAGCTCAAGCAAGCCGAGTGCCACTTGTTTCCGTCGCATGTCCAGCGCGTTGCGCGGCAAGGGGTGGTCAGCGAGCTGTTCACCAGCTGGCCCCCCGAGCCAGAGGATCTTCACCGACCTGGGGCTGAGGAGAGGAGCTCTCGGGCGCGCGCCGTGGCCCGGGAGGCCTCCGATTTTCTGTCGAGCTGGGTCAGGGCCTTGGCCTGGCCCAGGTAGGCGCTGGCGTAGAACTGCGCGAGCCACTTGTGGTGTGCCGGTTGACGTTCGACGGCGCGCGCGGTCCAGTCGGGCTCGGCTGCCAGCTCCTGCTGCCAGAGATCGGCGACGCGCTGCCAGTCGCCCGACGCCGTGGCCTGGCGCCGCAGGGGGGCGAAGTGCAGCCGGCGTGCGACAGAGCGATCCGCGGGCCTGATCAGGGGCAAGCGGTCGTAGGTCGCAGGGAGCAGCAGGGCCGCGATCAGCGCCGCGCCCCCGGCCGCCAGCCGCCAGGACGGCGTTCGTTGGCGCAGGCCGGCGGCGAGGTACCACGCGGCGAAGCCAGCGAACGGCAAGTGCGCCGCGAGCAGCGGGACCCGGTAACGAGACAGTGGGCCGGTGAGCAGGATCACCGCCAGCTGCATCCCGACCAGCAGATAGAGCTCGGAGCGCTCGCCGACCCGACCGAGGGCGATCAGCAGCCCGATCAGGGCCAGCGGCGCGACGATCGCCTGGGTCACCGGCAGCCAGCGGAGCGTCGGGGCCTGCGCCCGGTAGAAGTAAAACGATGCGTTGTTTGGCAGCTCGGCCCAGTGCCAGGTGTGGGCCAGCTTGCCCGCCAGCAGCGCGAGGAAGCCCCAGCCGTCGTGGGTCTTCACCGCGGCGACGGCCGTCGGGAGCAGGCGGCCGCCGTGGGCGGCCATGATGCGTGGGCCATGCTCGTAGGGGACGTTGAACGAGCCGTCGCGCTGGGCGCCCTCGGCCGAGAAGATGATCACGGTGATCGCCCCCTGACTGGCGAGGGAAAAGGGCGAGACCCCGACCGCGACGTTCCGGGCGACCGCGGGGCTGAGCGCGAGGGTCATGCCGCCGGCGATCCAGGCGGCGCGCCAGGCGATCCCGGCTGACTTTCGGTGGCGCCAGAGGAGCAAGATCGCGAGCCCCAGCGCCAGGCCGAGCATCGTCGGCTTGAGCAACGTCGCCAGCCCGCCCGCGACCCCGAGCGCGACGTACCTCGGCCAGCGTTGCTCCTGACCCGCCCAGCCGGCGAGCTGGACCAGCCCGAGGCCGGCGAAGGCCAGCAGCGAGGTCCGCAGCAGGACGGCCTCGTAGAACAGCAGGGGCCCGCAGAGCACCGCCATCCCGCCGGCGACGACGGCGGCCGCGGGGCCGAAGTAGCGCCGGGTGACGAGGTAGACCAGCAGGTTGGTCAGGGTGCCGATCAGCAGCTGGAAGATGAAGAACCACCGGGGATCGACCGCCCCGAGCGCATGGGACAGGGCGAGCAGATAGGGGTAGAGCGGCGCCTGGTGAAAGCGCTTGCCTCCGCCCCAGCGGTTCCAGATCCAGCGGGCTCGCTGCTCGGGATCCGCGCCGGCGACTCGCCGCTCGGCGGCGGTGGCGTGGCGCGCGAAGTAGATCTCGGCCAGCTGCCGGTGCCAGCCGTGGAGCGGATGGAGCGCGCGGTCGGTGAGCAGATCACCATCGGCGATCACCGTCGCCCACTGGTGAAAGAAGCTCATGTCGGTCTGCTGCCAGCGGTGCTGGACCGATCCCGGACCGGAGGAGATCTCGACCCAGTAGCTCGCGCGAATGGCGAGCGACAGGCCGCAGATCAGCACCATCACCAGCCGCTCGTGCTGGGTCACCCAGCGGCCGAGCCCGCGGGGACTGTCGGAACCACGATCCATCGGCGGATTCCACCATCCTGGCTGCCGGACCGCAAGTGGGGCGCTCGGGTGGCCTGGCCAAGAGAGGGGGTTACGTGGCCGACGCCGCGGCGGGTATTGTGGCCTGACGATGACCTCGCGATCGAAGCGTGAATCCGGCGTCGCACGGGAGCGGGAGCAACGTCGCGCCGAGCGGGTGCGACACCTCGACGGGCTCGCTGAGGGCCGAGACGGGTACCGGCGCAAGAACGCTGCCTACTACCAGCAGGTGGAGGAGATCGCGCGGTTCTTCATCCCGCGGGGGGCCAGCGTGCTGGAGATCGGCTGCTCCACCGGAGGGTTGCTCGCGGCGCTCGAGCCAGCCCGCGGCGTGGGGATCGACATCTCTCCGCGGACCATCGAGCTTGCCCGGGAGAAGTATCCGGATCTCGAGTTCCTGGTCGCCGACGCCGAGGAGCTCGCGTTAGACGAGACCTTCGATTACGTGGTGATGTCGGACGCGATCGGCTACTTCGACGATGTCTGGCAGGGCTTTCGCTCCCTGCGATCCGTGATGCGGCCCGACTCCCGCCTGCTGGTGACCCACTACAACTTCGTCTGGGAGCCGATCATGCACCTCGGTCGCCTGATCGGCAGGAAGATGCCGGTGCCCCAGGAGAGCTGGCTGGGCGCTGGAGACGTGGCCAACCTCCTCGCGCTGAATGGTCTGGAGCTGATCAGGTCCGGCGACGCGATGCTGCTGCCATGCCGGATCCCACTGATCTCGCCGATCGCCAACCGTCTGCTCGCCCGGCTGCCTGGCCTGCGGCACCTGACATTGATTCAGTACTGCCTGGCCCGCCCCAGGTGGGAGCGGCCGGGCGAGCCGCGGCAGCTCCGGGCCAGCGTCGTGGTGCCCTGCCGCAACGAGCGCGGCAACATCGAGCAGATCTTTGCCCGGACGCCGGAGATGGGCAGCGGGACCGAGTTGATCTTCGTCGACGGCAGCTCCAGCGACGGCACCGTCGCCGAGATCGAGCGCCTGTTGCCGACTCGCCCGGACACGGTGCTGGTGCATCAGGGCGCGGCCGCCGGCAAGGGGGATGCGGTGCGCAAGGGGTTCGCGGCGGCCACCGGCGAGGTGCTGTTGATCCTTGACGCCGATCTGACCGTGCCTCCCGAGGAGCTGCCGAAGTTCTACGCCGCGCTGGCCGAAGGACGCGGCGAGCTCGTCAACGGCACCCGCCTGGTTTACCCGATGGAGCGCGGCGCGATGCGCCTGCTCAACCTGCTGGGCAACAAGTTCTTCAGCGTCGCCTTCAGCTACATCCTCGGTCAGCCGATCAAGGACACCCTCTGCGGGACCAAGGTGCTGAGCCGCGCGGACTACCAGAAGATCGCCGGGCGGCGTGCCGATCTTGGCGACTTCGATCCCTTCGGTGACTTCGATCTGCTGTTCGGGGCAGCGCGCTGTGCGATGAAGATCGTCGAGGTTCCGGTGCGCTATCGAGCGCGAGCCTATGGAGAGACCAAGATCAGTCGCTTCCGCCATGGGCTGCTGCTGCTGCGGATGACGGCGCTGGCCTACCGGAAGTTCAAGCTCAACGTCTGAAGACGGCCACGTCCCTCGATCGGGATGTCCCCGGTCGTGATGCTGTC